>JADYZD010000241.1 GCA_020853295.1 Bacteroidia bacterium
CCTATGATCATATTTTTTGAAAAATCGACAGGTTCCAATTCTGCTGAACAATTGATAAATCGGCTTTTTTTATAATTGGCAAATGCCGTGTCTGAAGCCAACAGCAAAACAGAATCAAAAGTGGCATAAACATAGCACGACTTGAAATCATACAATTTCAAAACTTCTCCCGAGAAAGTGCTGCTTAAACTGCGGCATTTTTTATTACATGCATTGAGCATAAACCCTGCACTTGCAACAATTAAAACGCTAATTATGGTTCTAAACTTGTTTTTAAATAGGTGACTCACGGTTGCGAAGTTCTTCATTTTCATCGATGTTTTGTCAGTTATAGACACATATTCTCTGTCAAACGCTGTTTTGCCCAATTTTTGTATGCACTTGTTTGTATGAATTTCATGAGAAATACACCAGTACAAAATCAAAACCTGATTCAAAGGATAGTGCCCTTTTTGA
This sequence comes from Bacteroidia bacterium, assembly GCA_020853295.1. Classification (GTDB taxonomy): domain Bacteria; phylum Bacteroidota; class Bacteroidia; order NS11-12g; family UBA955; genus JAGXTF01. Next base: position 457 of record JADYZD010000241.1, read on the forward strand.
AAAAAGCGGCTTTGATCTTTTTGCTTCCATTATTTTCAGGTTTTTTAGGCGCTTACCTTTTTATCGCCAAACAGTCTAAATCAAACCTCACATCAAACAATACATCCTCATCAGTATTCCGCAATGCCAGCTTAAGTGCTTTGCCCGATGGATTTGTAAAAGCATCTGCTAAGAGCACGCCTTGTGTGGTTTTTATTAAGAATGAAAGTACAGTGCAGTACAACAATTCGTTTGGTTGGTTTTGGGATTTTGACCCATTTGGCAGCAGGGGCAAATCTACAAGTACGGGAAGCGGCGTAATTGTAAGTAGCGATGGGTATATTATTACCAACAACCATGTAATTAGCGGTGCAGATAAATTAACGGTTGTGCTTAATCAAGGCAAGAAAGAATATACAGCCAAAGTAATCGGTGCTGACCCAAGTTCAGATTTGGCATTGCTAAAAATTGAAGCCAAGAATTTGCCTTCTATAAGTTTTGCAAACAGTGATGATTTAATGGTGGGCGATTGGGTGCTGGCTGTAGGCAATCCTTTTAATTTGACTTCTACTGTTACTGCTGGTATTGTAAGCGCTAAGGGTAGAAACATCAATATTTTGCACAATCAATTTCCAATAGAAAGTTTTATACAAACCGATGCTGCAATCAATCCTGGAAATTCTGGTGGCGCATTAATTAACACCAATGGAGACCTTGTGGGAATAAATACGGCCATTCAGAGCAATACTGGCAGTTACACGGGTTATGGATTTGCAATACCATCCAATATTGTCAATAAAATAGTAAAAGATTTTATCGCTTATGGCGAAGTAAAACGCGCATTTTTAGGTTTGAATGCCGATGACCTAAGTGCAGAAAAATCAGAATTGTTGGGTTTAGAAAATGGCATTTTGGTAGACGAAATATTAAGTGATGGACCCGCTGATGCTGCAGGAATTAAAGTAGGGGACGTGATAATAAAAATCAATGGAAAGACAGTGAATTCTAAAGCAGTTTTTGATGAAAATTTGGCGTATCAAAAACCAGGTGATGAGGTGGTATTGACCATTTGGCGCAACAAGGAAGAATTGGAAAAAACAGTGAAACCCATTTCTAAAACCGACAATACAGCTTTGCTAATGAAAGGTGCTGTGAACAGCAAATTGTTGGGTGCCGATTTTCAACCCTTAAATCCAACTGATTTGAAAAAATATGGCCTTAAATCTGGAATTCGCTTGTTAAATATCAAACCCGGCGCTTACATCAATCAATTGGGATTGGATGAAGGATTTATCATTTACAAATTCAATGGCAAAGAATACACCGAAGCAGAGGATTTGATCAGCGCGATGGAAGCAGGTAGGGGAAGGGTTTCAATAGAAGGATTGACCAAAGAAGGCAGCAAACAGAGTTTTAGCTATTATAGCAATTAACTTTGCAGCAAATGGTACCCCAAATTCCAAAACTCAAATATGCCGACAGCGGTAATTTTTTCTTACTGGCTGGCCCCTGTGCTATTGAAAGCCGTGAAATGGCATTTGAAATCGCGGAGAGACTCGTGCATATATGCGACACACTTCAAATACCACTGGTTTTTAAAGGCAGCTATAGAAAAGCCAACCGAAGCCGGATTGATTCTTTTACAGGCATAGGGGACACCATAGCACTTACCATTTTGGCCGATATCGGAGAAAAATATGGTATTCCTACGGTTACCGATATTCATGAAAGCCATGAAGCAGCTGTTGCCGCCCAATATGTAGATGTGCTGCAAATTCCCGCATTTTTATTTCGCCAAACTGAGTTATTGGTAGCGGCAGCAAGAACTGGCAAATTCATCAATATTAAGAAAGGGCAGTTTGCCGCAGCTGGTGCCATGAAACATGCGCTGCAAAAATGCATAGACACTGGAAACAACAAGGTGCTGCTAACCGATAGGGGGAATTCTTTTGGCTATCAGGATTTGGTGGTTGACTTTAGGAATATTCCAGAAATGCAGAAGTTGCAAGTACCGGTAATTATGGATATTACGCATAGTTTGCAGCAACCCAATCAGGAAAGTGGGGTAACAGGTGGAAAGCCTGAGCTAATCGATACCATAGCCTCAGCAGCAATTGCAGTGGGTGCAGATGGTTTGTTTGTAGAAACCCACCCTGACCCATCAAAAGCCAAAAGCGATGGCGCAAACATGCTGCAATTGGATAAGTTGCAACCCATGTTAGAAAAACTGCTCAGAATTCGCAATGCCATAAAATAAAAAAGGCGGCTTCTTTGAAGCCGCCTTTTTTATTAAAAGTTTGCCTTATTCACCCGCTTTGGGTTTTGCCACTTTCTTTGGTATCAATACCAGTTCAGTGCCATCGATATAAGATTCAGGTTTAAAGCTTCTAAAGAATGCTTTACCCAGTGTTGCAACTTCCACCTTATCAGAGATTACAAATTGCACGTTGGTCAATTCATAACCACCAATGGTAATTTTGTCTATCACGAATTTATTTGAAGGCAATTTCACATCACCTACTTTTACTTTTTCACCTTCAAGGAAACTTCCTTTATTGATGATTTTGTTTTGGAACCACTCTGCAGCTACCTCAGCAGGCACAGCAGTATATTTTCCAGCTAGGTCAAAAGCCATTTCTACAGAATTGCTTTCTCCCAAAGTTACAGGAACCATGTTGTTTGAACCACTCTTGGTGATTTTTACTTTAATGGCATTGGTCAAATCCACATTGGGTTTGGCAGGACCCGCAGTTCCACCAGGAGCACCAGTGCCATTTGCAGTAGATCCAGCACCTTCATTGGTGTTGTTTCTATCAGCACCTTGGTCCACTTTTACACGTGAACTCAAGCCTTCTCTGTTAAAGCGCACTGTAGTACGGCGGTTTTGTTGGTGTTGGTACTCATCACAAGGTACAACACGTTTGCCATTCACAATTTGAATTTCGTTTGATTTGTAATCTTCATAATAACTGCGGATTACATTGCCATCAGCATCTTTAACAGCAATGGCTTTTTGCAAGCGCTGGCGCACCCCTTGAGAATCTACATAATCGTAATATCTAGTGAAACCTTCAATATCTGAACCTTCACATTTACAATCATTAATCAATTGAGATTCAGCATATCCTTTTGCTGTAATCCGTTTGGGGTCAATTTTCCAGCGGGTAACCAAATAGTTTACAGCACTATCTGCCCTACGGCGGCTAAGGTCTTCGTTGTGGGCTACGCTTGCACGACAGTCGGTATGTGAACCCAACTCAGCACCCAATTTGGGGTACTTAAGCAAAATGTTTTGTGCAAATTCATCCAAAATTTTCGCTGCATCTGGACGGATATATGCTTTATCCAAATCATAGAATATTGGAAGTGTAATGAGCTTGTCCA
>JADYZD010000242.1 GCA_020853295.1 Bacteroidia bacterium
ATTTTGGGGGATAGGGTAAATTTATACCAATGCAAGCCCAGGGCAAATGAGGTAATCAAATTGCAAATACTGTTGCCGGTAAGTACCTTGTTTCAGCACCAAAAACTTCAGGCCAGAACTGCATCAAGTTTGGCTTTAAGTGGCACTAGCCAATTTACATCAGATCAAATACAAGAGCAATTTGAATTCTGGGGTACCACTGTGAATATGGACACCCATATTTTTGGCACTGAGTTCACCTTAAAAGCAACAAAAGAACACTTTGAAGCTTCGCTGGATTGGTTTCTAAAGAATTTAAAGGATACCATTTACCCCCAGGAAGAATTGGCTGTTTTTCAGCAAACGGAAATTGCATCTATGCAGCGCAAAATGACCACACCCAAATACTGGTCGAACCGCATTTGTATGGAGAACCTCTTTGGAACCAACAGTCCAATGACCAGCTATGCTGATATTGAAGACATATCAAAACTTTGTCCGGATGAATTGAGGGCGTTCCACAACTTATATTTAAATCCTTCTTTTGGCAAATGGTACTTAAGTGGAGATACTGACGAAGACATTATTTCTCAGATAGACGTGCTGATACAAAGGCATTGCACCAATACTGAAATGCCTACCAATGCAACCAGGCCGAAGGAATACCAGCCGACAGGTGTGCTTTCTATCAAACACGGGGTAGAAAATACCAGCCAAGTATCTATGCTTATGGCCAGAGAAATTCCTGCAATTGATGAAGTTCAAATTCACAAACTATCCCTGTTAAATTTGATTCTGGGAGGATTTTTTGGCAGCCGACTCATGCAAGAAATAAGGGAAGAACAAGGCCTAACCTATGGCATAGGTTCGTATATATCTCAAACCACAAGAGGAAACATGTGGGTGGTAAGTGGGGAAATGAACAGCGCACATGCTGAAAAAGCGCTTGACGCAACCAAAGAATTGATGAGGTCTTTGGTAAGCAACCCTCCTACTGGTGCGGAATTGGACAGGGCCAAAAGTTATTATGCGGGACATGTAAGGGGCAGTTTCGATGGACCTTTTGCAATGGCCACTAAACTTAAAAATATCCATTTGCGTGGGTTTGGTTACAACCACTTTGATACCTCATTAAGTACCATTTGGGCCACTACCACTGAGGAATTGTGTGCTTTGGCTGACAATTATTTGAATCCAGATACGTTCTATAGTGTACTTGCTGGAGAAATAGACTCTTAATTTGTATAAATGGACCTATAAATATTGCATTATCTTATTGACTCTGTGTATTTTACACAGTGCTGTTGCCCTTAATAGTCCAGTAAACATCCAAAGGGCCTGCTTGGACAAAGTTACTTCTACACTTACCGTTTATTTTAAACCCAATCTCAGTGACCCATGCGGTTCATTTTCAGAATATGTATTGTATGGTAGAGACAACAGTGCAAACCCCTTTACTGCTGTGGCAACAGCCAGCAATTTGGCGGCCTTACAAATTCAAGTAGTGCTGCCCAACAAAAAACGCTGGGAGCTTTACATTTCCTCGAGATATGCTTGTAATGGTATAGATACCCTCAATTCTGACACCATCCTCATCGACGACGAACCACCAGCGTATTTGGAACCTGATAGTGTAAGTGTAGATTTGGCAACCCAGCAATTGATTGCAGGTTGGCCAAAAGCCGTGGAACCCGATGTAATGGGATACTCCCTTTTTAAGAACGACCCTGGAACGGGAAACAACATTCTTATTGACCGCCAGAATGTATTGGGTTATACTTTTGGTCTTGGCACTTTTGATCCATCAAAAAGCACCAACAGGTTTTTAATGGCCGCTTATGATTCTTGTGATAATGGTGGACCCATTTCACAGTACCACAACCCCATACTCAGCTCATTTAATTCAGGTCAAAACATTGACTATCAATGTACAAGGAAGCTATACCTTATTTGGACTGCATATGTAGGCTGGAATGTAGACAGCTATGATATCTGCGTAAAAGACAATATTTCAAATACCTGGTCAATAGCAGGAACCGTTCCAGGTGCCCAATTTAATTATACTTTTAACATACCCTCATTGGGCCCCACCTACACCTTTTTTATTCGCGGACATAAAACGGGGAGCACTGTTAGTTCTAGTTCGAACAGCATTTCTTTTACAACCATTAATTTTACCAAGCCCAGTATTGCAAATATTCGAAGGGTCACAGTAATCAATGATCAAACCATAAATGTTCCTGCAGAATGGGAGAACACCCCATCGATTAAGGATGTGCTGTTACAAAGAAAACCATATGGTACTTTTATTTGGACAACTATTGCCACATATAATGGAATATTAGGAGCTGCCAATTATACCGATCAAAACAAAAGCGCCAATACCAATAAATACGATTACCGGTTGCTATTAATTAATAGTTGCAACGAACCATTTGACAGTTCCACGGTACACACCAATATTTTGTTAAGGCGCAACTTCAATGATTTCTATTGGAACCAATATTGGGCATGGGTGGGTGGAAACTACACCCAGGATTTGATCAAAAGAGACCGTCAAGGTTTCACGTGGAACAGTGAAAACACCCACCCCGATAGTTCATACTTTATAGCGGACACCACAAAACCCTTGTGCTACAGAATACTCAGCGTGAAATATGGAGTAAACAACAAGCCAGTAGATACTGCATATTCCAACGAACTTTGCTTAAAAGCCTTTGACACCACCCTTATTCCCGGTGGATTTACCCCAGGTGGCCTCAACCCTATTTTCAAAATCATCAACGTGAATATATTGCCAGGTGAGGCAACCATGAGAATTTATGACCGATGGGGAGCAAAAATAACAGAAACAGATGCCCTAACTGGTTGGGATGGTAAGGACCAAGATGGCAACTTTTTAGGACCAGGCATCTATGCCTATACCATTCAAATTGTGCGTACAGAAAAACGGGAATTGTTAAAAGGCACTGTTGTGCTGATACGATAATGAAAAAGAACAGCATTGCATTTTACGGAAAAAGGAAACCTTTACTTGAAATTAATAAAACCGTTTTTAAAGAAACGGCATTGCAAACTTGCGCTTATAACCAGAAAACCTTG
>JADYZD010000243.1 GCA_020853295.1 Bacteroidia bacterium
CACTTTCGGCACAAATGCCCCATACTTTAAATTCATAAATACTGGCTGGTTGCAAGTTGCTTATAGTAAAACCAGTGCCAAATACCATCTGTTCCTGCCAGGCCCAACTCCCCTTTTTGCGGTAACTTACCCCATATGCCCTATGCATATCTTGTGCATCCCAACTCAGGGTAGCACCGGCTCCTGCTTGTGGGTTTGCCACTAATCCTGTTGGACTTGGGCACTTGCTGCCATATACAAAGGCCACCACTTGGCTGTTGCCATTGTTCTCAAACTGTTCAGCCCCAGTAGCATCTAGTACTTGCACCATAAGGGCATAGCTGCGACCAAATACCAGTTGGGGTTCGGAGGCGCCATAATGATAAAAAGTCTGATCTGTAATGGTTTCAAACAGCGGTACCTGCACACTTTGCATGGCTTCATTGGCATTTCTATTGGCAGGTTGCAGTTCTATAAGCCGAATCTTGTATCTCACATTGCCCAAGAGTGCGGGATAATTGGTATGCCTTGGGGTAAACTGTATGTTTAAAAACTGGGGGTCTTGGGCAGTTTGTTCACTGCCATCTGCCGGGGTATTGATGATGGGGGGCCGTTGTCCAAAAATACTGGTGCTAAAACTTCCCCAATTGCTCACAGGCAGTCCGGTGCTTTGGTCGAGTGCCCGAAAAGAAAAGCGGTAAATGCCTTGAGGTATTTTTTGTCCGCCGCTGAGGTACGCATTTTTGGCAATTCCCAAAAAATTGAGGTTATTGGCATCAAAGAGGTCTGCAATATCGGTTCCTGAAACGGACTGTGGAATTCCAGCCGTAAGGGCAAACGCTGCGGGACTTTTATATGTGCTTACCGTTTCTATGGTAATGCCGGCCCCTTCGAGTTTAAACTGAAGGTACACACTGGTGGCCGGGGTGGCAAAATCCTTGTGGAGCAATTGTATGGTTAGGGCCTGTGCTTCAGTACCCAAAGTAGGAAGTCGCGGTGAATAAGGCGGATTCAGCGCAACGGTAGCCTGCACTGGATAATTCTGGGCTATGGCATGGGGCATAACCGCCAATAATAAAAACGCCAAAACCGCCCACTTTACATGTATAAAAAACAACTTCATAAAAAACACCCTCTAAAAACGAAACAAATAAATGGGAGTAAAAAAAGCAAGTGCTGATGAGATATTTTTTAAGAAAATTTATTCACAGGGGGAAATTTAAGTAGGAAAGACGAAGGACAGTTATTAATTATCAGTTATCAATTATCAGTTATGAATTATCAATTATGAATTATTAATTGTGAATTATAAATTATTAATGATTAAGGATAAATTATGCAGGATGCAATTTTAATTCTAAATTTCCATTTTCTCACTCAATAACTATTAGGATTTATATCACATAATCACCTATCTCATAATCTCATAATCTCATAATCTCGTATTCTCAAAATCACATAATTCTAAATTCTAACCTCTAACGTCTAAATTTCCATATGCTCTCCCGATTGCTATCGAGACACATATTCTCGTAATCTCATAATCTCGTATTCTCAAAATCACATAATTCTAAAATCTAACTTCTAAATTTCCATATGCTCTCCTGATTGCTATCGAGACACATATTCTCGAAATCTCATAATCTCGTATTCTCAAAATCACATAATTCTAACTTCTAAGATCTAAAATGTGATTTTACCGCCCCCATCCACCCCTACACCCGCACGCCAAAAACATAGCCCACCGCTGCAGATAGGCCCATGGCAATGCTGCCCCAAATGGTGATGCGCAAAATGGCTTTGGGAATGCTGGAACCGCCAATTTTTGCCGCTATGGCGCCCAATACCATTAAAAACAAAATGGTGGAACCATAGAGCCAATACTCCATGCCCTTTACAGGGGCAAACAGCACCGCCAACAAGGGCAATATGCCGCCTACCGTAAATGCGGTGCCCGAAGCCATGGCCGCCTGTATGGGATTGGCTTGGCTGATTTCATTGATGCCCAACTCATCGCGTATATGGGTGCCCAATGCATCTTTTGCAGTTAACTCCACAGCTACCTGCATGGCGGTTTCTTTCTTCAACCCGCGTTTTTCATAAATTTGGGCCAATATATGCAGCTCTTCTTCGGGCATTTCTTTGAGTTCCTGCATCTCCCGCTGTATGTCGGCCTTTTCAGTATCGGTTTGCGAACTTACCGAAACGTATTCTCCAGCGGCCATAGACATAGCCCCGGCAACGAGGCCTGCCACAGTTGCCAGCAATATGGGCTCTCTGCTGGTGCTTGCTGCAGCCACACCTATGGTAAGGCTGGAAATGGAAATGATTCCATCATTGGCCCCAAGAACTGCCGCCCTTAGCCAATTGCTGCGGTGGATGTAATGGTTGTCTAAATAATTGTCTATGGTTATCATGCTGCTGTGTGCTAGGGTAAATGTAGGTGTTTTTTAGTAAGCACCCCTTTTGTTTTGGGTAGGGCACAAACTGCTGTTGTGCAGCATTTATGGTTCTATAATTATTTTTTGCGTAATCTTTTCATAGGCGGTTTCCAGCGTTAAGATATACGCCCCACCCAGTTGGAGGTTTTTTATTTTTCGTTGGTAGGTGTTTTCACCCAATTTTAAATCGGTAATGGTTTTTTCCTCCAAGAGTTTTCCATCCATGGTAGACAGGGTGATTTTTGTAGTAGATATTTGGTTCAGGTGAAACTTCACTACAAAATTACCGTCGTTGGGATTGGGGAAAACCTGAACCTTTAGGGTACCCATACTTTGCTCATTTAGCTTATGCAAGTTTACTGCGGCATTTTTAACAACATACACTTTAAAAATTTGGCTACTGGCAGTGCTTTGTGAACCATTGTTTGTAAAAAATATATTTGCGGCGGTGCTGCTAATACCGCCATAAATGTAGCCCAGCAGTGTGGTGTCTGCCGTTAAACTATCTAGCTTTACCACCTCATTATTGTACTGGGGAATGCTTTGAATGGGTATGAATTCTGCACCAGAACCCAATAAACCCGGCATTTCTACAGGCAGTTTATACTCAGCCATCACCCCACTCGCATTTCGTGTTACCCTTGCTATGGTTTTTACAAATGGCACATTGTTATCCTGCACCAACACTCCAGCGCTATCAAAGAACTGCGCCATACCGCCAAAGAAAACATTGTGCATTTCATTATTTGAACTGGAATACATGGGCAAAACAGCGCAATGATAATGGTTGTAGTATTGCTGAAATGCGTTATTTACCGCATACCCAGAGCTATCAATATTTACACAATTTAAAAATGGCAGGTCAATATTGGGTTGAAAAACCCCTGAAAAAGCAGTAATTCCCTCCAATCTATTGGGCAAAATTTGAGGCACAGCATTGTAATCCCTTCTGTGCAAATTTGTGGCATCTGTTATTGTGGGCAAATGGGTAATTGTAAGGGTTGTATCATTGTCTGATATATTGAATTTGCGAATAGCATTGGTATATACTTGTGTATAAGTGGGGTTGCCCATAGGATTGTAATTTCCATCGAATTTATTGCCCCCAATTAAATAATACGTATTGTTTATTTTTTTAAGATGTCCGCCAGTAACTGCAAATTGAGGATCACTTATTTGTCGGAAATAGCTGCTGAAAGCGGTTCCACCAATTACGGATTGAATGACCTTGGGAATATCAATTGCAGTGAGGTTGTCAAACGTTTTTCTTGTTGCTGTTGTTGCGTTATAACCATAGCCGCCAATGAGGTATAGGTAATTTCCATCCTGGTGAAATTCCATATTTGTAGCACTCAATTGTTCTTGCAATGCTACCGAAAGTGAGGTTAACGGTGCTGTCCATTTTTGTTGGGTTACGGGATCAATCACTATCAATTGGTTGTTATTCCCCACCACATCAAAGGCCGCAAAAGGCTGTCTGCGGTGCAAACCATCTAATCTGCCGCCAACAATAAGCCATTTACCATTGTTTTGACCGAAAGCATAGGCTTGGAGTCCGCCCAGTCCTGAGATATTTATAGATTCTATGTGAATGTTAAACGGATCCGATTGTGAAAACGCTGAAAAATTCATCAAAAGAAATGCTATACATATGGAAATTTTATTTGCCATTGAGATTTGTAATTATTTTTTTTCAAAAATAACCATGCAATATTTTCTGGCCTGTGACCTTGGTTACTTTACAAAAATGGCAATGCACCACATTTGGCTTGCAATGGAGATGTTTCACGGAAGGGCTTTTTGCCCCATAAAAACTGCTTTTATTTTTCCGATTCTGGCACCAGAATATAGGTGTTTTTGGGACTAAAAAGCGAGATAAAAGTGGCAACTAATATACCACCCCTGGCATAGGTTTTTAGAGCAGTATCGGATGTAATTTTTAAACGATTGCTTTCAACCCAATTGGTTTTTACATATACCTCTGCTTCTGCTACATCAATATTTAACTCTAATGTGCCCGACGGCTCTATTTTGCCTAAGGCCATGCCATTTACATACACATCTAGCGATGTGCCTTTACCGGTTAATTCTTTCACCCTGCGAACTGTAATTTTCATATTTTTATACTTTTATTTATTGTTATTTTTATTGTTGTTTATCCAAAGGGGTTGTGCCAAAATCAATGATACAAGTTGCCGAAACGCATGCATTTATGGGTAAGTATTTGGCAGTAACTATGCGTTGTTTTTTACTTTCAAATATAACATTGGGGTGATTTTTTACAATTGTTTCTCACCAAACCTAGTAAATTGGACAAATGGCCGCCGGGCAGGAAACTTGCCCGGCGGGGGTGTTTTCATAAAAGATTATACAGAAACGGGTATGTCAGCCAAGGCAAATTAAAACCCTAATCCTAGGCTAAATTTCATATACCAGGGCTGACCAATGATGCCATTTACAAGCTTGCTACCGCCATCAGACTTTGGTGCATAAAATAAGCCTGGACGCATTCCGGCTTCGCCATTTATAAACAACCCAGGCTTTTTATTGCCCATTTTTTTAAGGGTGGTATTGGTAAATGCAATTGCCCTAAAACCCCAAATGCGTTTTTTCACATTGTCTACATCAAACCGCTGAATAAGCCCTCCGTTTTGGGTTACAATTTGGCTAGCGGTGCCTATACCAGGGGCAAATAGCAATTCTAAACCTGTATAATTGTAACCATTGTATTTTACCTTTACTTTATCAAGCAGCTTGCCTTCGTAATTATATCGCGATATGTATTTATAACTTTTGGTTCTGCTTTGGTGATATCCGATGCCGAAAAAAGTGGCGTTATACGCCAGCAAAAAGTTTGCAGGCAATACCACATTGTTTTTTAAAGTTACGGGCGATTCACTAGCCTCAGCCTTAGCACTATCGAATTGCATAAATGTGGTTAAACGGTTGATAGAAACCCCAAAACCCTTGGTGTTGCGCATTTTCAAATTCTTCTCCGCATGAAAGGCATTAAAAGTAGTGGTTTTGGTGTTGCCGCTAATTGTACTGTTTATAAAATTAGCACCAACAGGAATGTTGGCTTTTTCTGAGGTGATTTCATCCTTAAAATTAAAAACGCCCAACAAACCAATGCTGCTGTAAGGGGCCATTTCGCTTAGGAGTGGGCTTTTACTAAACAGAGCACCATTGCTAATATCGCGGCCATAGTTTATACGAAAATTGAGGTATTTTGGACTAAAGTTGCCAATAAACTCGGCCATTACCCCACCACCATAGCGGCTTACATCTGCCCCAACAGCTGCACCTGCATTCCACATTATGCGCATGGGATTGTTGTAATATTCTTTTACCACCAAATTGGTATCTGAAGGCAAAACTAAATTGCTTTGGGCACTTGCGTGGCCAGCGAATAAAAGTGCGGTTGTTGCAAACACTTTGGTTGAATTTTTGAGTTTCATGTATGTAGAATGATTTTTATGGTACAAAAATGGGCGCCCAAACGCGATTAAGGAGTGCCAAAATTCACTGAATTTGCTGCGTAATTTTACGTAGTCTTATTCCAATAATTTATTCTTGAAACTAAAAATGACAATACAATAAAAAAACGAACAGGATTATGGGTGAGTTGAAATAGGACAGCCAAGGAGGAATTCAAAACCCCAAACGCAGGGGGCATGGACTGCTATAAATGCTGGCTTGGCCATTTAAGACCGATAAAGGGCTAACAGGGCGGCAGAACAGATCCGTAGCATGCATTTTTTGAGGCAACATTACCATCAGGAACTACTGCAAAAAGCCCCACAAGTTGCACAAAATTAAATGGGGATACGAATTAAAATAAATAGGGACCCATTTTGTTCGTTTTCTATGCTCATATGTCCATTCAGCAACTGCAGGCGGCTAGCGAGATTTTCCAAGCCTTTGCCATCTGCGGCTTTATTTTGAATGCCAATACCATTGTCTTCATAAAACACCACAACATTGTTATCGGAATGGCGGATATAGAGTTCTAAATGTGTGGCGCGGCTGTGTTTAACCATATTTTGAACCAATTCTTGTACAATTCTGTACAAGGTATGCTGGGTAGATTTTGCAATTTCTACTGTCTGGGGTACTGTATATAGGTAATTGTGCGAAATGTTCGCAGCAGGCAATGAGTTTTGCAGCAATTGTTTGATAGCGGCATTTAGGCCAAAGGACTCCAGCACGGGTGGCATCATTTGGTGGCTAATGCTTCGAAGTTCTGTGCCAGTATGATCGAGTTCAGATATCGCTTCAGTTAACATCGATGCGTTTGGGGTTCTTACGTATTGTTTTAATTTTAAGCTAATAGCTGTAATATTTTGAACAATTCCATCGTGCAATTCGCGGGCTATACCTACGCGTTCTTTTTCTAAGGCGATAGCAAGTTCTTGTATACTTTGGTTTTTGATTTTCTGCAACAGCAAGCTTTGGGTTTGTGCTGTACGCTTGCGGGAATAAAAGAAATAAAACACCCCAGTGCCCATGACCAACAACAATGCAGCAGCCGCCAAAGCCCAATTGCGTTGGGTGCGCGACAGATTTAATTGGGCTTCGATTAAATTGGTTTTTACTTTTCCTGTTTGAAACCGGGTTTCCATTTCCGCCATTTTTTGATTCAATTCCTGGGGATGCCAATAAGCAGAGGTGTTTGCAGAAAAGTAATAACTATCCAATGCCTGTTTGTATTTACCCCTGTCATATAGGCAGCGCTGCATATAATTTTCAATGGTCTTTTTTACTCCAAAATCTTTAAAATAATGGATATGGCGGTAAACCGAGTCAATAAAATATTGTGCTTTTATAGGGTCTTTATTCTTTTTGGAGTTGAGATAAAAATCGCATTTGTACAATAAAGAATTATACATCAGCTGGGTATCCTTCAAAATTTCGCCTCCTCTATAAACAGAATCATACAGGGCAATTATCGCCTCTTCTGTACCCGCATTTTTAGTAAGAAATGTAGCCAAAACACGCATACTCATAAAATAACCTAGAACTTTTGTGATATGGTGCTTTTCATAAATATGAATGGCTTCTTTTAAATAGTAAATACCACTATCTGTATTGAAGCCATAATACGAAGCACCAATATTATTGTTTAACTGCGCTTGAACAATAGGGTAATTTTTTTTTCGGGCAATATTTAAGGCTTGATGCCAAAATTTTTGATCTATTTCTATTGAAGCCGAATTGGATGAATACATGATATTCCCTTGCAAGTGCAAACTAACCATGATTGCGCTGTCGTAATTTAATTCAACTGCCTTTTTCTGACAAATATGGGCAATGCTAAGGGCCGTATCATATTTTGCCAAATTGATTAATGGATTTATTTTGGACAATTGTGCAAAAACCTGTTGGGTATCGTTTAAATTAGGTACATTTAAGAAAGAATCCAATATACGAAGTTTATCCTCTGGAGAACTTTGTGCTTTAAAGTGCTTCCAAAATTGGGTGTAATTGTGCTTTTGTTCCGCCTCTTGGGAACATGCAGTGAATACGACCACAATTATGAAAGCCTTTTTAAACATGATGCAAATTAAAAAACAACTATTATTAAAGAACCTGCGAAATTTTACTTAATTATTCCATGTTTTATTGCAATACTTACAAGTTTTACGGTATTGTTGACGTCCATTTTTTTCATAATATTGGTTTTGTGCGTTTCTATAGTGCGGTTGCTTAAAAATAACCTTTCCGCAATTTCCTTTACCCCAAATCCATCGCAAAGCAGTTTGAGTACTTCCATTTCACGATTGCTTAGCGCTGGATATTCTATTTTGTCGATTATAAGAGGTGATTTTTCTCCCTTAATTCTTTGCTTTGCCACCTCACTAAAATATTGAGCCCCCATTTGAACACAGGCAATTGCATTGTGCAGGTCTTTCTCCTCGCAATTTTTGAATAAATATCCATCTGCACCCAATTCCAAACACTTGTCGATAACCGATTTCTCATCGAGCATACTAAGCATAATTATGGGTATATCAAAACCCTCGGCCCGCAGTTGTTCTAAAGTTTCGAAGCCATTCATTTCTGGCATTTCGATATCTAAAAAAACAGCCGTGGGTTTTATACTTCTGCAGGCCAGAATTAATGATTTTCCGTTTAGGAAATGCCTAACTTCGTTTACTCCGGGGACGCTAACCAGCAGGTTTTGAATTCCTAAAGCTACCAGTTTATGGTCATCTGCAAAGTATATAAGCATTTAAGTGTTTCCAATTCAAATGTATGTTGAAATACATTGAATGCCAAATAAGCAGGAGAATATTTGTGGATTTGACAAGGCCCTTTTTAAATTCGGAGTCTTACTGTAAGTCAATGACCTATAAAAGTTACTAAGGCTTAGCTCGCGGTAACTGGCCCAAATGTTCACTAGCCAACTTTGAAAACATTACAGAGTCTGTGTAATTGTTGGATACAAAATAGTGTTTTCTCAACAGGCCTTCTTTTACAAAATGTTGGTTTTCCAATATTTTTAAGGAAGCGGTATTGTCTGCAGCCACTAAGGCCTCAATCCTGTTCAATTTCAAATATTTAAAACCATAATCCAGCACGGCAGCTACGGCCTCCGACATAAATCCTTGTCGTTTGTGGCTGTCATCGTGCAAATTGTAACCCAATTCAGCCCTAGAGTGCTCTGGATTCCAATTGTGCAAACCACAGCGGCCAATAATGGTATTCGACACTTTTTCACACAACAAAAACAGGATAAATGTGCGGTTATAGGTGGCATAACCTTGCTCTACCTTGTTCTTTTCTTTTACATAATCTTCTTCAGTTCTGTGCCCCAATATTTCCATAATTTCTACCTGGGAATGGTGGTTAAATATATGGGCAATGCCTTCGGGCGTGTACCCTATTAGGCTTAATCTCTGGGTATCAAGAATTACAGGTTTCAATTCCATGGCACAATTTGTTTTGTTTTCTGCTATGCTCATTTGATTCTTCGCAAGCAGGTGTTTATAGAAATTTCAAATTTACAAAAAATGGATAACCGAACATAAAAACGAATCCTGTTAAAAGTCTCGAAGCCCTACCCTATCTCATATGCTTTGGTTTTAAACCCATTGCTGCACTTTCTACAATTTCGTTAATTCTTTTTTGTCGGGTTTCTGTGGTTTTGGCAAATACCAGCCACGACAACATGATCTTTTTTACAGATTTGCTCACATTCAAAAAGTAGTTTTCTGCACTGGGATTTTGGCTTAACGCAAGGCTCAAATCAGCAGGAATAATGAGTGCTTCTACTTCATCCAAAATTGTCCATGATCCGTTTTGTTTGGCAATATCAATACAGGCCAATCCAGCTTCTTTCATTAAACCTTTAGCTATTAAATTTTCAATTTTTTCTTTATTGATTTTGGACCAAGTGCTATTGGGTTTTCTCCTGCTGAAAAATTGATGTGAAGTTTCTTCATCTATTTTTACTTTTTTGCTGTCGATCCACCCAAAGCATAGTGCCTCATCCACCGATTGGCTCCATGAGATAGAAGGTTTGCTGGAAGATTTTTTATGAAAAACAAGCCAAACTGATGTTTCGGTTTGATGGTGTTTTTCTAACCATTTGCGCCAAGCTGCTTGACTTCTGGCATAGAATATTTTTGTATCCTTTTTATGCATGTATTGGCCTCTGTTGGACAACAATTATAATACATACAATACATTTTAACTTCAATATTTCTAAAAGGAAGTAAAGTCTACTCAGCATCCAAATTTTTGAACCATTTTCAAATCTTCACATTTCGAAGCGTCATCCACGATCGGAACGAAGTGGAGCATCGGGATTAGTTATGAATTATCAGTTATGAGTTATCGTTTATGAATTATTAATGATAAAGGATTAAGGATAAATTATGAGTTATCAATTATGAATTATGAATGATTAAGGATTAAGGATTAATTATCAGTTATGAGTTATGAGTTATCGTTTATGAATTATTAATGATAAAGGATTAAGGATAAATTATCAGTTATGAGTTATGAATTATGAATGATTAAGGATAAATTATCAGTTATGAATTGTGAATTATTAATTGTGAATTATGAATGATTAAGGATAAATGATGCAGGATGCAATTTTATTTCTAAATTTCTCTAATCTCTTCTGATAGCAAACTGGACTTATATCACACACTCCCGATAGCTATCGGGACACTTATCTCATAATCTCATAATCTCGTATTTTCGTATTCACATATTCTCATATTTTCATATCACACCATCTCTAAATTCACTGCACAAACAATACAACACGTTGTATTTCTTGGCCTGAGTGTAAAGCCAAAATAAATGTGCCTTTCAATTGTTGGTTTACAGTGAATGTTTCATCCAATATTTCACCAGTTTGTAGCATTGCTCCTTGCAAAGAATACAAGGCAAAAGTGCCATTTTTTAGTCCGGAAATATGCACAACACCTTCTGTGGGATTGGGAAACACCTTCAAGACTGTGGAATTGGAAATGCTATGGTTTGCGGCTGGGGCTTCTAATACCAGCACCCAAAATATTTGTGTGTCACAGCCTTTTTTCGACACCAATTGTACGTTACAATTGTACGTACCCTGATTGCTTGCCGAAGTATAATTGTATTTCAATTCACGCTTTGGGGTTTGGGTAAATCCAAGGTTCCAATGTGCACTGTCCCAACCTGCATCTGGCTTTATGAGCACAGAATCTCCCAGTTTTAGGCGTTGGGTATCTGACAAACCATTTACCGAAGGCATGGTCAAGCGAATGGCCCAAAATGAATCATATAGCAGGCAAGTTCTGGAAGTTTCGCCCATTACCAAACGATATTTTGCATAATTAAAACTGGCAGTTGTATTGGAAGGTTTGATAACATACATTTTCCCAGATTGCATTGCTGCATGGGCTTGTAGCTTGAGGTAGTTGGTCCAGTTAAAAGATTCGTAACCACATAAATTAACTGTATCCACTATAAACATTTTGCCATTGTAGGGTTTTGGTTTGTAGGCAATGCGAAAGGTATCTTCCACATAAATTCCTTTAGGATGCTTGGGCACATGCTTGAGAACATAAGTACCCGTATTCTTAACAGTTACCAGATTTTTTTCATTCACCACGTTTCCATTTAAATACCAGGTACCATAAGTACCGCCCAACAATTCATTCAATTCTAATTGAGGCACTTTAAAACTCACAGGGTAATTGATGGACGCATCCCAGCAAAGGTTTTGGTCTTGGTTTAATGTTTGGTAAATATACCGCGCTTTAATGGGCTCTACCTCAGGTGGATTGGAATAAAATGGCCCAGAAACTTTACAAGAATCGGTCACCACAAAATACCATGACCTTTTATTGATGCAGCCCGAATTGCAATCTCCCCACTTGTATTGAAAATGCAGAAAAACGCTGTCATTTCTGCGGTTGTAGAACCATTCTGAGTGATCAATATTACCATAGGAACCCCAAGAAACACCTGGCATTAATTGTTGCAGACTGTCATACATTTTCAGGGGATTCATGAGGTAGCGCGCAGAAATGCTGCCAGTAAATGCAAAAATAAAATCCGAATAATAGATTTCTTTGTTGACCGCATATTGGGTTAGAAAATTGTCGGCTGCAGTATTCCCCGTGATTCCGTTTTTATACCAATTTTTTAATAGAACATTGTTGCTATCCCCAAACAAATTAAATCTTTGTGTATCAAAATAATCAAAATCATCGGAGAGCAAAAAGTTCGTTCCAGTAAATACAGAATCGCGGGCGTTGCCTGAGCTGTTGTGCAGGGCGCAGATGGCATCAAGCACCTTGTTAATTGAGTCTTGAGGCATGAGCAAGGAATTGAGCACCGCGGCATCATTCTTAAGCAAAGCATGGCGCAGCACTGCGTTGGCTGCCGAGGTGTAAAATTTTGTCCGTATAGAATCTGGGCACTGGCATTGACCTTTTGCCTGGTTTATTTGCAACAAAATGCAAGACAACAACAAGCATACTGCGGTTTTTGATTTGAGTAATACTGCAAATTTCCTAAAAATTGATTGTAAATGTACTTTCATAATAAATCTCCTAAAACAAAAATAAGCAAGGTCTGGGAATTTTTCAATCATTTAGGGAAAAAGGGATTTATTATTAGTTATGAATTATGAATGATTAATGATTAAGGATTAAGGATGAATTATGCAGGATGCAATTTTATTTCTAAATTTTCACATTCTCTCCCAATAACTATTAGGATTTATATCACATAATCACTTATCTCATATTCTCATAATCACATATTCTCATATTCTCATAATATCATATTCTCATATTCTCATAATATCAAATCACATAATTCTAAATTCTAACCTCTAAAATCTAAATTCTCTAATCTCTCCCAACGGCTATCAGGACTCATATCACATAATCACTTATCTCATAATCTCATAATCTCGTATTTTCGTATTCACATAATCTCGTATTCTCATAATCACATAATCTCGTATTCTCATAATCACATATTCTCAAAATCACATATTCTCAAAATATCAAATCACATAATTCTAAATTCTAACCTCTAAATTCTAAATTCTCTAATCTCTCCCAATAACTATTAGGATTTATATCACATAATCTCTTATCTCATATTCTCATAATCTCATAATCTCATAATCTCATAATCTCATAATCTCAACCCCCCTATTTACCAATCACCGGCTTATGAAACAACTCCAAATAATAGCCAATTTGCAAAAAGTCGCGGCCGGTTTCGTCATTTATTTTGTAATCGAACTGGTGCAAATACCCTATTTGCAATGTTGAAACTTTACTGGGTTTGAAATTGAAGGCAAAAAGCAATCTGTTTCTTTCAAAATAAGGCTCTTTATCTGTAAAAAATATTTCGTTGCTTGCTCCCAACTGAAAGGGTTTGTAGCCATTCTTTTCTTTACCAAAGGGATAAGAAACTCCAAGCCGATACCGGTACCTATTGCGGTAGCCATTGTTGGTAAACCTAAATTCAGCCCTGTAACGCTGTTCAATCTTGAATTGGCCTATGGATTGTGCCAGCACCACCTGGGGCCAAATTCTAAACTCATCATTGTTTTTGGGCAACACAAAATCGCCACCTTCTTTATAGGTTTGGTAACTGCCCGCACCTAGCGTTAGTGTTACATGTTTGTGGGCTTTAAAATTCACCCCACCTTTATACTCGTAATAATGAAAATGGTTATAAAATTTTAAGGAACGCACCTGGCCTTCACCAAAAACACTCCATTTTTCACTGTAGTTGTATTTCATATTCAGAATATTCCAACTGCCCAATTCAAAGGCCTGTGCAGCAGAAATTAATGGAATTAAACCCCATAAAAACAGCCCATATTTTTTCACTTTTTGTACACCGTTTTCATTTGAATAATATCCACCAAAAAGGCGAATGCCATTGAAAAATAGATGTACCCTTTGGGAATTTCAAATTGAAAACCTTCTGCCAACAATGCTACTCCAATCATCATTAAAAAGCAGAGTGCCAAAATTTTAAATGAGGGGTGCTTGGTAATAAATTGGCTGATGGGCTTAGAAGCGATGAGCATAATGAGCACGGTAACTATCACAGCGGTGTACATTACCCAGAGTTCTTTTACCATACCTACTGCAGTGATAATGGAGTCAACAGAGAATACCAAATCCAACACCACCACTTCCATCAACAGTTTTTTGAAACTGATTTTTTTGGGAATGGCAGGCGCATCTTCCATGGCGATTTCAGATTTGTGGTATATTTCCTTGGTGCTTTTGTAAATCAGAAACAACCCACCCACAATGAGAATGAGTCCTTTGCCAGAAAAATCGATTCCATACAACGAAAACAAGGTTTTGTCTAGTTGTAAAATCCAAGACACGAATGCCAGGAGAGCCAAGCGCATCACCATGGCAAGGCCAATGCCCCAAAACCTCAATTTGTCTCTTTGATTTACAGGCAGTTTATCCGCCAAAATGGAAATGAAAATGATGTTGTCAATGCCAAGAATAACTTCTAAGGCGATTAAGGAGAGCAAGGGAATGATTATTTCTGTCATATTTAATATAAGGTTGATGTTGAACTCCACTTGCTATTCAAAGCGTGCACACTGCGAACAGCATACCACCTTAAACCACATGTGGGTTTCAAATATAATAAAAATGAGAAGAAATTTAGGCTATATAGAAATGCTATTCATCCGTCAAATTGTAGGTGTAGGTAATGGAAAGCGCATAATCAAAATTACTTAGGTCAATGACCACCCGTTTCTGTTGCGGGTCATAATAATTATTACCAAACTGATTGATGCGGTTCAATTGATTAAAACCAAAATACGAATTAGAATAACTCAGAATTTTCATTTTGTTGCTGTCGGCAATTTGCTGGGCATACTTTTGAATGGAAACAAAGCCACGCCGAGTTAGATCGTTTCTGGCGCTATCTAAAGTGCTGCTATGAAATTTGGGTTCAACTACCAATGATTGTAAATTTTCTTTGTTGATTTTATTAAATAAATGTTCAACACTGTCTTTCCTTGAAACCTTAAATTCAAAATGCACTTGAAATAGCATTTTATTGGAATAATAATAGGGATTACTTGTTTTTTCTGTAATTGCAGATTTTGTCAATTCCTGATAGAATCCAATATTGCGCAATTCTGCCTTAAAATCATGAATCACAGTATCCAAGGGGACAAATACAGTTGTACGTTTGCGTTTTTCACCGACAGTTTTATAATATTCAGAAACCCCTATTTTTACTAAGTAATAATCGGGGCTTAAAGTGGTATCGAATGTTGCAGTATAGGTGAATGATTGCACAGGTTTTGTCTGCGAAAACAATACACTAAACGACAAAATACTACAGACTATTGAAAGCGATTTTTTCATTCTATTTTTTTAGTTGGCTGATATAATTAATAACGTTACTCCTGCTGTGTTTATTGCGGCGCCGTCACCATTAAAGTGTGGATACTGCAAATGGCTTATCTACTATATTGATTGTTCCATTCTTTGTTTCCAGCGATTCAAGCTTGGCAAAAATAATCTTATATTTGCCTACAATGAACCTCAAACGAAATTTTATTGGCACATTATGCGCATTTATTTTGTTACAATTGGTATTGAGCACAGGCTGTAGAAAGCTGGTTTTGCGCGACCTAGAATTCACCACGAAACCAGCACACTGTTTCAATCAGCAAAAGGATGCCGATGAAAATATTGTGGATGCTGGCGGCTCCTGTGGTTGCGACAACAACAGGCCCGTAAGTTATTGTTCGCTTGCATTAAATACAGTAAAAGTAGACAACAAAACCTACACGGTCATCAATTTTGACAAGGATACCCTAGGCAACGGAAACTGGCAATTTACATTGGAATTTAATAGCACAGAGTATCTCATCGTAACCTGCACTCCTGAAGTTTATTTAAACAGGGAATTGTCTAACTATTACACAAATCCCAGCGACCCAGACGATATCAATGTAAAACTGTATACCACTCTTTATGGCTCACAGG
>JADYZD010000244.1 GCA_020853295.1 Bacteroidia bacterium
CAAAAGCTGGGTAGCAAAAGTTCCTACACTTTTAAAAGTATGCTTTAAGGTCGGGCCCCATGCATTGCTTTGTTTCCCATCCCCAAAATCCCACCTCACTGTTTTAACATTGTTGGTGGAAATTCGGGATAAGTTGTTCAGGGTCACTGCTGTAGAATCACAATCCGGATTTTTGGGAGAGGTGCGTGTAAATCTTGCTCCGATTTTCTCCCTTACTGTACCTATTTTTTCCAGGGTGTCATAGAAAACACAACCATTGTTGTCCTCCAATTTTATGTACAACTCCGATATTATACTTCTTTCATCTTTAACACTGAAGCAGAAATCCTTGGGGGTTTTCGGATTCTTAAATTGAAACACCTGTCCATCGTTACTCGTAATTTCTTCATCTACTAAATAGGTACCTTGTGCGCTATAAGAACTGTCTCTAAAACAAAATAAATTGTTCTCGAAACATTGAGTAGTAGGAGACCTCAATGAAAATACAACCACTGGTTTTGCATGTATTACCAGATTTACTGAACTGGTGCAAGCACTGCCATTAACGGTTGATGTATACGTTACCGTTTTTGCTCCCGCAGTTTTAAATACATAGCTGGTGCTGTATACACCCGTTTTTGTGCCTTCGACATTAAAATCAAACTTGTGGTTGGTTCCATTAGGTGCACCAAAAAAATAAATCGTATCTCCTAAGCATGGTGAACCGTCAAAAATCAACTGACATTGGGCAAGTGCAGGAGCAGGAATTTTGCAAAAAAGCACAAGCAATAAAAACCATTTGTATTTCATACCTTTCTAATTTTAATGTTAAATTCAGGTGTAAGACGCAAAATAATGCCTAAGGGTTGCAAAGAAGTAAAAAATAATCGGTTAGAATGGAATGCATTTATGGGCACTAATTTCCTATTTTCGCAGCATTACTATGAACAAATACGTTGCTCTACTTGCCCTTGGAATAATTTCCTTTTATGCCAAATCCCAAAACCAGGACATGGTTTGTTATTATGATGATCCGGGCAAACATGAACGCAATAGAAACATTGATGTTACTTGGATGAAACTCAACGTGTCTTTTGCACCCAAAGAGGGAAAGGTGATGGGCACAGTAAGCCACACATTTACGGCTTTGCAGGACAATGTTGACACTGTTTTTTTAGATGGGCCAAACATAGAAGTAAGTAAAGCTACATTAGATGGCAAAACCATTGCAACTCGCAAAAATGCTGCGGGGATCATTTGCGAAACTGGATTAAAGAATGCATACAAAAGCAACCATACATTGGTGCTGGAATACACTGCTTTGCCAAAGCATGGTATCTACTTTGTTGGGTGGAATGTAGAAACCATTGATGACCCAGCCCACCAAACCCGCCGTCAGATATGGACCCAAGGACAGGGTATCGACAACCGCCATTGGATTCCGATGATTGATGACAGGGGCGACAAATTCATTACTGAAGTAACTGTAAAGTTTGATAAAGAATACAAAGTGCTGTCGAACGGTGCTTTGTTAGAGAAAAAAGACAACAAAGACGGAACACTTACATGGCACTACCAAATCAACCACCAACACGCTGGATATCTGCTGATGTTGGCCATTGATAAATACGCAGTAAAGAGCACCAAAACCAAAAGAGGCACACCCATTAATTTTTGGTACTATCCAGAACAACCCCAGAATTTGGAACCCAGCAGCTTGCACAGTGAAAGAATTATAGAATTTCTGGAAGATGAAATTGGAGTGGCGTACCCATGGGGAAGCTATTCACAAGTTATGGTGCAAGATTTTCTTTATGGCGCCATGGAAAATACCTCGGCCACTACATTTGGTGATTTCTTTTGGACAGATTCTAGGGCATTTTTAGATAGAAATTATATCGGTGTAAATGCACATGAAGCTACCCACCAGTGGTTTGGAGACCTCATAACAGCAAGAAATGATGCTGACCATTGGTTGCAAGAAAGTTTTGCGACCTATTATCCCGGTTGGTTTACAGGTTCAGTGTACGGTATTGATGAGGCCTATTGGTATTTCAGGGGCAATATGAACGGTGCAATTGCGGCAGGGGAAAAAAACAGTTATCCAGTTCGCAATTCAGAAAGTGGCAGTGCAAGGCACTATCCTAAGGGCGCATCGGTTTTATTTATGCTTCAGCATATAATGGGCCGCGACAATTTTAGAAGGGGAATACAATTGTATTTAGAAAGACACCAGTTTAATGGGGTACTGACAAGCGATTTGGAAAAGGCTTTCTTGGATGCCACAGGGATGAATATGGATTGGTTTTTTGATGAATGGATTTACCGCGGTGGTGAGCCCAATTTTAAAGTAAACTGGGAAACAGATGCAAATGGCACAGGAATCACAGTTGAACAAATCCATAAAACTGAAGGTACTGTAGGCTTGTTTCGCATGCCGGTAGACATTGCAGTGTATTACATCGATGGCACCATTGAAAGAAAAACCATTATGGTGGATAAGGCTTTTGAGAAATTCATTATTCCCAATCCCAGCAAATTGCCTGTTGATTTTGTATTGTTTGATGAAGGAAGTTTCATTCTAAAAAAGACAACATTTGATAAAACTCCAGGACAATTGCGCGCCCAATTGGCAAAAGCAGAATTTATGCTCGACCGTTATGATGCCTTGGTGGCTTTGGGAAAATTGCCCATGATAGAAAGAAAAGAAGCATTGATGAATGCTTGGAAACAAGAAACCAACAAAAACATGTTGGCCGAAATTGCCCGCCAACTGGTGTCAGACCCCAATACAGACCCAGGTTTTATTCAAACTGCATTTGGGAATAAGCATGTAGAAGTGCGCAAAGCCGTGGTAAACAATGCACCCCTTAATGATGCCACAGCAGAAACGTTTAAATCTGCTTTAAAGGACAGCAGTTATAACATTGTAGAAACCGCTTTGTTAAAATTATGGGCATACTATCCATTTAACAAAGCCAGCTTGCTGGACAATATTAAAAACTTAGACGGGCAGGCCATGGCATTAAAGGTAAGGTACCTAGAATTGGGTACTGAGGCTTTTCCCGACATGAAGGAATCCATGATTGCTTCTTTGGCAGTACTGTGTGGTAATCAATATGAATTTCGCACAAGAATCAATGCCATGCAAGCTTTGCAGCGATTAAATGCATGCAATAAGGTGGTTATTTCAAACCTGTTTGATGCCATGCTCAATTTCAACAGTCGCTTAAATGCCCCAGCAAAAGACGTGTTGGTTTATTTTAAACAACAAACACAAAATCTGGCATTGATGAAGGAGGTACTGCGAACAGGCAAATACAACGACGAGGAGAGAACCAAGCTGAGCAAGGCTTTAGACATTTAGTAAATGTGGCATGCCCTTTGAACTATAAGGGATATGAAAAGCGTATTATTGGTTTTAATCACAGCATTCATGGCAACTTCTGCCGTTAAAGCAGATGATATCCATGTGCGTTTGTCTCCCAATCCGGCCAGTAACTATGTAACCATAGAATTGGAGGAGGATGTAGCTGGAAATGTGACTGTTGAGTTGTTTAGCGTTATTGGAACAAGAATAAATCAAAAAGTTATTTTTCATGCTCAAGGTGACCACGTATTCACCTTAAATACTGAAGGCATCGCTGAAGGTGTATATCTGGTGCGGGTTACACACGGACAACACTCTGTGGTAAAGCGAATAAAAATTCAACCAGAATAGGTTTTTGCGGTGAAAATGCCGCTTTCTGTTTAAGTTTTTTGCCTTCACCTTTTTTTGTTTGAAACGGAATACTTTATTTAGCGTTTTATTAGCCGGACACAATCAATGAAGGGAATGATGACTCTTAATTTAAGAAATTTGAACATAAGACCACTGTATTTAGCCGCTTTCGTAGCAATTTCAATTGCTATTTCTTCATGCTCAAAGTTTACATACAAGGATGCAATGCGCAAGTATGAACAAGGATACTATGGGCAAGCTGCGGACATGTTTGAAACGGTTTCAAAAAAGTCAAAGAGCAAAGAGGAGAAGCAAAATGCCATTTTTTATGCTGCAGAAAGCTACAGGTTGAACAACGATTACGAAAAAGCCAAGCGCCTTTACGAAAAAGTTCTGGCCAAAGACCCAAAAAACACCAGGGCCTTGCTCATGCATGCCAATATGTTGAAGAAGCTGGAGAAATACCGTGAAGCTTCGGATGCGTACAACAAATATTTGGAAGAAGTGCCAGGTGATTCTATGGCCATTTTCAAAAAAATCGGTTGCGATTTGGCATTGCAGTGGACTCCCGACAGTTCGCGCTTTGTTGTAGCCAATTTTAAAGAAGCCAATACCAAGGAGAACGATTGGGCTCCTATGATTGCCACTAAAAAAGACAATATTCTATATTTCGCTTCAGACCGTGAAGAAGGTAAGTCTAAGAAGATTTACCCAGGTACCATGAACTATTGGAGTGATATGTGGTACATAGAAAAGCAAGGACGCAGAGGAAAAGAAAAATGGGGCAAACCCGTGTTTTTGGAGAAGTCCAGCACCAAATACAATGAAGGTGGTATCACTTTCGATAGCCGTTACTCTTCTATGTACATGACCCAGTGTGGTGGTTTAGACGGTAAGAACGAAAAGTGCAAATTGTATGAAATGAAAAAAGTGGGTACCGATTGGGAAATTGGCGATCCGCTAGAGTTTTGCAGAGACGACACAGCTCACAGTTACGGGCATCCTGCCTTGAGCCCAGATGGCACCAAATTGTATTTCTCATCTGACCGCGAAGATGGTTACGGTGGATTTGATATTTGGGTGGTTACATATAGCAAACGCAGCCGTTCATGGGGTGAACCTGTGAACCTTGGACCTACAATCAATACTGAAAACAACGAGTATTTCCCTTATATCAACCAGCACAACAACCAAATTTATTTTTCATCTGATGGATGGCCCGGAATTGGTGGTTTGGACATATTTACTGCCAAACCAACAGAAGATGTAGAAGTGTGGACGGAATTGGAAAACTTGAGAGAGCCATTGAATTCCGGTGGAGATGATTTTGGAATCACCTTCTTGGAGAACAATGCAA
>JADYZD010000245.1 GCA_020853295.1 Bacteroidia bacterium
ACACATACATCATCACATCTTAGGGTAATGGGTTTGTCAATTATTTTAATACATCCATTATAATTTACTGTACATTTTAAAGTATATGAACCATTCATATTCATATTTGAAAAATCCACATACGCATTCTCGTTATCTGGGTATACAGTTGGACCTGCTGGGTAAATATTCCATTCGTAAGTTAATCCAGGAAGATTTTGAGGATTGT
Organism: Bacteroidia bacterium; assembly: GCA_020853295.1. Classification (GTDB taxonomy): domain Bacteria; phylum Bacteroidota; class Bacteroidia; order NS11-12g; family UBA955; genus JAGXTF01. Next base: position 209 of record JADYZD010000245.1, read on the forward strand.
TTATTGAAAATGGTACATAATAATCTTTACAACTGGCCATGTTTTGGCCTGAAATAGAACCAGTGAATGTAAATGCATTGTTTACATTAATTTGAACATTTCTAACCATTGAACATCCATGATATGAGGTGGTGCAGCGATATAATCCATTGTCAGGAATGCAAAATGTACGCACACTTCCTGTAGCTCCATCACTCCAAACACTACTGTTGGGGTCGCCAGGCACCAGCCCTATAATGTTGGGCATGTCTAGGGTAGTGCAATTGTTCGCGCAGGTTAAGTTTCGAACTGTTGTGCCTGGTCCTATACCTGTGCTGATGCTCATGATGTTTTCCAAGAAAAAGCAACCTACTTGTGTGTTTTCTACCTGAGCAGCAATAATGTTTACCCCACAATTTAGGAAGTACCTATTAATGGTGGATACTGTATTGGTTATACCTCCAGCACCATTGAAATTGGTAATAATTTGGTGCCCGTTAATCCATAGATTTACAACATCATCAGCTAAGCAGGAATTCCAGAAACTCGTAACATTGTCAATTCGGGTCATGTTGAATTGCCTAATGTAATAGGTTGTAGTATTCAAGGTATTTCCAGTATAACTAGGATGAACAATTTTCTGTGCCCCTGATCCCAGTGTTGGTGCCCAACCGCAAGGGTTTAAAATGGGTGCTACCCATCCTGAAGTTGGCCATGTAGTTTGCCAGCCAGCGCTGGGTGCCCCGGTGCCATTGTAAACCAACCAATCTGTGGTATTGGTTACAATTGTTTGTGCTTGTGCATTCAAATTCTGGGACCACAGTGCCAGAATCGAAATGACTAAAAATAAAAGTTTTTTCATGTTTAATTTTTTTTATCCTACTCCCTTTAAAGGCGTTTCAGTTTCTCCCCGTTCAATGGAATTTGAACAGTTCAAATTTGGTGTGTTTATTTCAGGGAAATGGCTTAGAATCGGCCACAGTAGGCCATAACTGACCTGCGTAGTTCTTTTTTTAACTACCGTAGGGTAATTTCAAATAAACGTTTATGATATACTAAATGGGGTTGATTTCTTTGAACCTTTTTACCAAAGAGTCTTTTCTCCGAAATGCCAAATCAATCTTTTTTTGAGTTACCAATTCCACATATGGTGTGTTTTGGGTATTCACCCGCACCACCTTGGCCAAATTTACAATAAATGATTTGTGGGTTCTAAAAAAGGCTTGGGGATCTAGTATTTCTTCATAATGTCCCAAACTGTGTGAGGCAAGGATTTTTTTATTGTCGGTTAAATGAAAATACACATATGCACCGCTGGCCTCTAAAAACATAATATGATCCGTTTTGATTAAAGTATAGCCTTTGTCATGGGGCACCATAATCTGTTGTAATATACCGCTTCCCAAATTGTCTTTCAGTGCAGAAATTTTATTGGCTACTTCAGTATCGGGTTCTATTTTTTTAAGGGCCGCTTTTAATTCAGAAATGGATACTGGTTTCAATAAATAATCGATTGCTGAATATCGTATGGCTTTTAGGGCATAATTTTCGTAACCGGTGATAAAAATTATCTTGCTCTGTTTGTTTGAAATGCCATCCAGGATATCAAACCCTGTGCCACCTACAATTTCAATATCCAATAAAATAATATCTGGCTTTAAGGTATCAATGAGCAAAATGCCTTCTTGCACAGTTGCGCCTACGCCGATTAATTTTACTTCCGGACAATAATCCGCAAGGATTTGTTGAAGCAAAATCCTGCTGTTTATCTCGTCTTCAATAATGATGCAATTCATTCTGTATAGGGCAAAATAATTTTGGCACGAACTCCAGTTTCAATATTAGTCAATTCAAAGGTCATATTGGCGTCATTTACTTTTTCTTTTAACAAATGAATGCGTTGTTTTACAATTTCTATTCCCATTGAAGTGCCAACCTCATGGCTTGTGCTGGGATTTTTGATGTCTGTTAATCCACATCCATTGTCTTCTAGAATGATTTCCAAATGGTCATTGTCAACTTTGCGAACCGCTATTTTAATAATGCCTCCATGGGTAATGTGTTTAAATCCATGTTTAATAGAATTCTCCAATAGGGGTTGAATCAACAGACTAGGGATGTTTAACATTTCTACATCAACATTGGGTTCAATAATTATAGAATAGGTGAATAAATTCTCAAATCGCATTTGTTCCAACTCTAAGTAATTCTTGATAAATGCTATTTCTTTTTCAAGTGAAATGTACTCCAATTTCGACATGGTTAAACCGGTGCGAATGAGTTGTGAGAACTTAGTGATATAAGCATTTGCCGTTTCAAAATCTTTGGTAATCATGTACCTCTGAATGGAATTGAGAGAGTTGTATATGAAGTGTGGATTCATTTGATTTCTCAATGCTTTTAATTCAGCTTCTTTGGTTTTAAAACCATATACTTCTACTGTGTTTTTTTGAATTTCTTTTTCTTGAATTCTTCTAATTCTAGTCTTAAAAATATACCATAAAATTATAGAAAAAATGAGGAGACACAGGGCCAAAAACCACCATGTTTGGTAAAAATGTGGCAGCACTTCTATTTTCATCACTTTCACATTGGCCCAATCTCCAGACTTAGACCGGGCCGTGAGAATAAATGTGTACACTCCTGGTTTTACATTCATCAGTTGAATGTTCCTATCGTTGGTGTAATTCCAAACGGTATCGTTATTGTTGGATAGCCAGGCATAACGGTAGAATGGAAATTGATCGGGTTTTTTAAAACAGAGTCCTTCGAATTTTATGATAAATGAATTTTCTTGAGGTTGTAAAACAATGTTTTTTTGGAATGGATATATGGAATCCCTTGTTTGAATTCCCAGTATATTAACTATAGGTTTGGTGGGATTCTTTTCTAAGTCACTGATGTGCATTTTATTGATGCCACTGTTGGTGGCAATCCAAATATTTTCGCTTTCAAAAGCTGCATCGTTGATGAAATTGGAATTGAGTCCGGAACGCAGATCTATTACACTTACTGGACCAAGCTTTAGGCTATTGGTTTGCGGAAAATTTATGGTATATAATCCAAAATTTGTGAGCAACATCACTTGATTGTTGCTGTAAACAATGATTTTGTTTATTAGCACAGATGGGTCTAGTATAGGAATATTTATGGGGGTAACACTATTTTTATGCAAGTAAATAAGCCCAGCTCCAAAAACAGATACCAGCAGACCATCTCTGAAACTTTGAATGTTATTGATGCGGTTGGCAAAAACTGGATTTAAATTGGACATTGTAACGCCATCAGCCAAAGTGTCGCCTTCAATATTGAAATGGAACAGACCTGATATGGTGCCCACCCACAAGCGGTTGTTGTAATATGCCAAACTTCTAATGTAGTTGAGTTTGGCTTTCCTTCCTATATCAAATAATTGCCCATTCTTGAGTATTTGCAGGGTGTTGCCTTTTGAGAAAATGACAGATCCATTTTTATATTGAATTGAGAACTGCATCAAAATGGGATTTTCAGTATTTTGATAAAATGTGGATTTTTGCCGTTTTTTTATTTCTCGAAATGCATAAAAATCATCATTTGGCATAAAAAGAATTTGATCAATAGAAATATTTCCATCTTTGAGTTGGAAACTCTGAGCTGGTTTCAATTGGTCAAATACATAAATATTTCCTGTATTTGAACCCGCAATCATGGTGCCTTTGTTGATGGCAATGGTATTGATTTTGCCTTTGCCCACAAACGTGTCAAACATAGAATGGATATTATAATCGGGCACCATAAATATTCCTTTATTTAAGGTGGTAATCCAAATGTTATTTTCATGGTCGAAATTGATACCTGTGGGGCTTATATTGGGTTTTATTGATTTTGAAACAATGGTTTTTGTTACCAAATCATAGCGCAAAATATTGTCGTTAAAACATAAGTAAATATTGTTTTTTGCGCAAATAAAATTTTTTGGGTGAATGGGGTATTGGAATACAGTGCTATCTGATACAGTGAAAACACCCTTGTTTTCTGTATAAATTATAAGTTTGCGGTTAAAAACAGTGCTATAGGTGTGCTGTCCGTTGTGCGCTAAGGGGGAAATATAGAGGTCATTACTTTTGTTGATTTCGGTATTGTTGGTGAGGTTGGATTGGTTGAATAGTTTGAAATAGCTGTTGCCAAGTTTTATGATTTCACTGCCCATATATGGCGGCCATGCCAAAGGATTTATTTTTTTTGAAACCAGATCATAACTGTAAAGTTTGTTGGTTTCAGTGCGTTTGGAATGGTCGTGCAATTTGAAATAGT
>JADYZD010000246.1 GCA_020853295.1 Bacteroidia bacterium
AGTTTGGAATATTCTGTTACTATTTTTCGTTTTTCCATGTGTTAAGATGAGGCCGCTAAATTAATTGCTTTCCGGAAAAATACAACCCGCATTTTCAGGTTCTGATATTTTTATTTTGTTCTATGAGTACAAGTAGCTTTCTGTACAATTGTTGTTTGATTTCTTTTGCCAGCGAATGGTCGTACTTTTTCAGTCCAAATCGCAACCTATAGTGTACAATATCATCGGAATACTCTCTTACTTGTAATGCGAAACTATCTGGCCTCAGTGCTTCATTGTATTGGTTTAGCACCGATTTCATGGCCGCGTCCAATGCCTCATAGGTTAAACTTACCGCCGTCCTCATTTCAAAATCCATGCTGCTAAAGTGCCTTGGATTCTGTGAATAATTTATCACCCTAGATGTAGCCAGCAGGTTATTGGGCATAATTACCATGTTGTCCTCATCATTTTTTACATGCACATTTAATAAGGTAAGGTCTTCTATCTGCCCTTTTACGCCATCCACCTCTATATAATCGCCAATGCGGTAGTTGTCGCCAAACATCAATAGCATGCCGTTTAAACCATTCAAAATATAATCCCTAAAAACAATTGCCAATGCTGCCGCAAAAATGGTGATGCTGGTAAAAAACTCTTGAATGGTAATTCCCAAAATATGCAGCAGTAAAAAAAACAACCAAAAACCCACCAACATAACTGTAACATTGTTGATTCCAATAATGAAATTGTCCTTCCTTTTCAGGCTTTTTCTTCTGCTGTAACCGGTAATGACAATTTTCCGTACCAGTACAATGGCCAAAATAATGAAAATAAATGGGCGGTACTCTTTTAATACAGGCAGAATGTGTTCCTGAAAATTCATATTGCAAAATAACAATTGATACTGCTTTTTTAAACGTATTTTTTAATTCATTTTTTAAATTCCGATTATTGCAGTGTGAAAGAGGCCGAAATCATGCTGGGCAATGAAACCTTTATTGCCGGAACGCACCGTTGCCTTTTTCATGAATCTACAAAAACCATAATTGTGAGTGATTGCCATTTTGGCAAAGTTGCGCATTTTAGAAAAAACAACATTCCCCTACCCCAAACTGCAGCAACTGCTGATTATCTTTTTTTAGAACAAATTATTACCCTTAAGCAACCCCTTGTTTGTATTTTTTTAGGTGACCTGTTCCATAGCAGTAGCAATCAGGAGTGGCTATGGTTTCAATCATTAATAAAAAAATATCCGTTGATTGAATTTATTTTAATTGAAGGAAATCATGATATATTGCCCCAAGAATATTATGAAAAAGCGGGACTGCTGGTTAAACCAGAAATGGAATTATTGCCCCATATTTTTTTAACCCACGAACCCACAAATTATGAAAATGCATTCAACATTTGTGGCCATGTGCACCCAGGGTTTTCTATTTCGGGAAAAGGCAGACAGCACGTGCACCTTCCCTGTTATTATTTTAATAAAAACCGTTTGTATATGCCAGCTTTTGGACGCTTAAATGGCTGTGTAAATATGGAAAAAATAAATCCTGGTGGAAAGGCCTGGATGTTTACAGAAAATAAGATTTATTTACCTCAATAAATCAACCATTCATACTTACCAAAAACTCGTTGTTGTCGATGGTATTTTGCATGTATTTTAAGAAGGTATTCATGGCTTCTTCTGAGTTCATATCTGCCAAATGGTTTCTTAAAACCCACATGCGCTGAAGTGCTACTTTATCAATCAATAAGTCTTCGCGGCGTGTGCTTGATGCCAAAATATCGATGGCTGGGAATATGCGCTTGTTCGATAATTTTCTATCCAATTGCAATTCCATATTGCCGGTACCTTTAAATTCTTCAAAAATCACTTCATCCATTTTTGAACCTGTATCGGTAAGTGCTGTAGCAATAATGGTCAATGATCCACCACCTTCAATATTGCGGGCGGCACCAAAAAACCTTTTGGGTTTGTGCAAAGCATTGGCATCTACACCGCCCGAAAGTATTTTACCTGAAGCGGGCTGCACTGTATTGTAAGCCCTGGCCAAGCGGGTGATAGAATCCAGCAAAATCACTACATCATGGCCACATTCTACCAATCTTTTGGCTTTTTCGAGCACCATGTTGCTCAGTTTTACATGTTTCTCAGCAGGCTCGTCAAATGTAGAAGCAATTACCTCGGCGCGCACGTGGCGAGCCATATCGGTTACCTCTTCAGGTCTTTCATCCACCAACAAAATCATCATGTATACTTCAGGATGGTTTTTGGCAATGGCGTTTGCTATACCTTGCAACAACCAGGTCTTGCCCGTTTTGGGTTGTGACACAATCAAACCGCGCTGTCCTTTTCCTATAGGAGAAACCAAATCAATAATTCGGTTGCTATAATGTTTAGGGTCATCGCAGAGGTTTAATTTTTCATTTGGAAACAAAGGTGTAAGGTGTTCAAAACTCACCCTATCCCTTACTTCTTCTAATGTTCTGCCATTAACCGATTCTATTTTAACAATGCAGAAATATTTCTCATTGTCCTTTGGCGGACGAATGGAACCGC
>JADYZD010000247.1 GCA_020853295.1 Bacteroidia bacterium
GCTTATCCTCGACAAACTCCCTAGAGTTTCGTCGGGATCATTTTAGTTAAACACATCAATTGAAAAGTTCGCTTATCCTCGACAAACTCCCTAGAGTTTCGTCGGGATCATTTTAGCAAAACAAATCAATTGAAAAGTTCGCTTATCCTCGACAAACTCCCTAGAGTTTCGTCGGGATCATTTTAGTTAAACACATCAATTGAAAAGTTCGCTTATCCTCGACAAACTCCCTAGAGTTTCGTCGGGATCTTAACTTCTTCAATTCGAAACCCTGAGTAAGTTTACAAGTAATGATGCTTTTAGGTTAATTTGCATTGTGTTGGCTCCCAAAAAATGGCTTCTATTCTTTAAAAATGATCCATCAAATTGGTTGTGGGTATTGTTTGGCCTGGCTGCGGTAGTGATGACCATGCGAAATATCTTACTACCTTCTGGTGATGCTTACACCCACTATAACAATTACATCATTTTCAAAAACAGCTTTTCACACTGGTGGGATGTGAAGAATTTATACCTCGCCTACCCCAGTGAACAATACGACCTTTTTAAATATGCACCTGTTTTCGCAATGTTCTTTGGTGCTTTTGCGGCAGTGCCAGATTGGCTAGGGCTGGGATTGTGGAATTTGTTAAATGTATGGGTACTCGTGTATGCGGTTAAAAAAATCCCATTGCCCGAGAGCAAAACCATTTTAATTATGGGAATACTGCTACTGCAGGAAACCATTACAGCTACAATAAATAGCCAGAGCAATGCGCTTATTGCTGGTTTATTGATTTTAGGCTGGCTTTCTCTTGAAAAAAACAATTGGTGGAAAGCAGCACTATTTATTAGCCTTACTGTTTTTATAAAACTTTTTGGAGTGGTATTTTTTGCCCTATTTCTGTTGTATCCGAAATGGTGGAAAGGCATCATCCCGGCGATATCCATTTGCCTTGTATTGTTAATAATTCCCGCCATTTCCGGTGGCATAGATGGACTTATCATGCAATACAAAGGCTACATGCATTTATTGGCAAACGACCATGGCGAATTTGTAAAGTACTCCGTTATGGGTTGGTTAAAGAGTTGGTTTGGCATTCAACCCAACAAAAACAGCATTGTGCTTATAGGTTTATTGTTACAAATAATTGCAGGGGTACTCATGCTATTCAATTCATCTAAAATAAAAACCTTTCACAAGGCACTGTATGCAGGATCATGGATGATTTGGATGGTAATTTTTAACCACATGGCGGAGAGTGCTACATTTGTAATAGCAGTTGCCGGGGTGCTCATTTGGTTTTTTTATTCTAATACATCCAAATGGTGGCGAATGTTGCTCCTTATTGGTGTAATTGCATTTACATGTTTCGGACCATCTGATATTTATCCCAGAGACTTGAGGATTAAAATTGTAGAGATTTGGCAATTAAAGGTATTTCCTTGCATACTGGTTTGGTTAGCTTGCATGGCCGAAATCATGGGTATTTCCATCCCTTTGGCGCAAAGAAAGAATTCTTAAATTCAATTTTATAGTAGCCTTATTTCATTTGGTATTTTTGCTTCAACCAGTAGGCCAATTTTACCATTAAAATTAAGGCCGGTACCTCTACCAAAGGACCAATGACGCCTGCAAATGCTTGCCCGCTGTTCATACCAAAAACACCAATTGCTACAGCTATTGCCAATTCAAAATTGTTCCCTGCGGCAGTAAAAGAAATGGCAGCAGTATCTGCATATGAGGCCTTCATCCCTTTTGCAACAAAGAATGCCAAAACAAACATTACTGCAAAATAGATCACCAAGGGAATGGCAACCCTAACAACATCAAACGGAATTTGCACAATCATTTCCCCTTTTAGGGAAAACATAATTACGATGGTAAGCAATAGGGCGATAAGTGTAATTGGAGAAATTTTGGGAATAAATTTCGTATTGAACCAGGTTTCGCCTTTTAAAGTAATTAAGCCATACCGGCTGATAATGCCCATTAAAAATGGAATTCCCAAATAAATTCCAACGGTTTTGGCTATTTGCAAAATAGTGATATCAATTTCAATGGCATTTATTCCAAATAATGGAGGCATAATATGCAAATAAAACCAAGCATAAATACTAAAAAACAGCACCTGCATAATACTGTTAATTCCTACTAAAGCAGCAACATATTCTCTATTTCCACCTGCCAGTTCATTCCACACAATAACCATGGCTATACATGGGGCGATGCCAATTAAAATAAGACCAGACATATACTCTGGAAAATCTTTTAATAATGTAATACTTAAAACAAACATTAAAAAAGGTCCAACAATCCAAGTAATAAACATGGCCGCGCTGAACAATTTAATATTTTTAAATACAGCAGGTATTTTTGCATAATTCACTTTAGCAAGTGGAGGATACATCATTAAAATCAAACCTATGGCCAATGGAATATTGGTGGTACCCGAACCCATATTATTTATGGCACTGGAAACCGATGGAAATAAGTAACCAATTCCTACGCCTATAGCCATAGCCAAGAAAATCCATAGCGTAAGATACTGATCTAAAAACTGAAGTCGTTTTTTCATTATTATGTCTTATTTATTTTTTTTGTTTTTCAATCAATCCACATTCCCTTTTTTTGTTACACTGAGACTCACAGAGGTTTTGAGATTCACAAAGGAAATGCAAACTCTCCGTGTCCCTCCATTTCAGCGTGCATCTCTGTGTTCATCATTTGTTACACAGAGGCTCACGGAGTTTTAGAGATTCACAGAGGAAATGCCAACATCTCCGTGTGTCTCCATTTCTCTGTGTATCTCTGTGTTCATCATTTGTCACACAGAGGCTCACGGAGTTTTAGAGATTCACAGAGGAAATGCCAACATCTCCGTGTCCCTCCATTTCTCCGTGCATCTCGGTATTCCCCTTTTTGTTACACAGAGGCTCACAGAGGTTTTGAGATTCACAGCGGTAGCCAACTTCTCCGTGTGTCTCCATTTCTCCGTGCATCTCCGTGTTCCCCTTTTTTGTCACACACAGGCTCACAGAGGTTTTGAGATTCACAGCGGTAGCCAACTTCTCCGTGTGTCTCCATTTCTCCGTGCATCTCCGTGTTCCCTATTTTGTTTTACAGGCCAAAGGTGCTTTTGTTCTTTCACATTTTATACCTCTTAATGCCCTCTTTTAACATTTTAACTTGAAAATTTATCATCAATCCTGTCGAAAATCCTCCTAATTTCATGTATGTTAAGATTTGTGCTTCATGAACAGGACTGAATGCCTCTACACATTTTAATTCAACTACAACTTGTTCTTCCACAAGTAAATCAATTCTATATCCCTTTTCAAGTTTTATTTCTTTATAAATTAAAGGCAAAGCCACTTCCTTTCTAACTTTTAATCCAACCTCCTTTAGATCGAAATACAAACATTCTAAATAGGCTGATTCTAACAATCCAGGTCCAAATGACTTATGTAAATCTATACATTTACCTATAATTATTTCAGTTATAAGTGACTCATCCATTATTTAATTCTATTTACAAATAAACATAAATTCAACTATTTTCAAATTACCTGCTTTTTTGTTACACAGAGGTTCACGGAGTTTTAGAGCTTCACAGAGGAAATACCAACATCTCCGTGTATCTCCATTTCTCCGTGTATCCCCGTGTTCCAATTATTTGCTACACAGAAGCCACAGAGTAAAGCAAACATTTCTGTGGTTCTCAATTTTTCCGTGTTCATTTTAGTATTCTATTTATTACAACTTATTTATTTTTTTAGAAATAAATTCTTCACAATACTCCTTAATCATATTTCTTACCCTTCTAAATTCGTCCAAAATTTCTTCATCTGTGCCAGTGGCCTTTGCTGGATCTGGGAAATTATAATGCAGTTTTTCTGCATTGGAAGGGAACCAAGGACACCTTTCCTTAGCATTGTCGCACACCGTTATTACAAAATCAAAATCTACATCGGTGTATTCATCAACATTATTGGAGGTATGGTGCGAAATATCGATACCATCTTCAGCCATTACCAATATGGCTTTGGGGTTTACGCCGTGGGTTTCCACTCCAGCGCTGTACACCTGCACTGCAGTGCCGCCGAAGTGTTGCAAATAACCATGAGCTATTTGACTGCGACAAGA
>JADYZD010000248.1 GCA_020853295.1 Bacteroidia bacterium
CACCGGCCGCCATCCATTCGTTGGCATATACCGCTTTGTTGCCTTCCACCACAATGTTTTTGTGGGTAACGGCCAATTCACGGTCAAGGTCTGTAGCAGTAACTTCAAGTTTTTCGTTGTCGGTAAACCTTTGTGCGGTGGCTTTTACCACTGCAAAAGCTTCGGGCAACAATTCATCTAAGATTTCTTCCAATTTGGCATCGCGTGATTTCTCAAGCTCATCCAATTGGTGAAAAATGCCATCCCTTACATCGGTTTCATACTCCTGCGTATCGGCAAGGTGCTGTTTGGCATCGGCTATTTCTTGGTCTATACTGGAAAGGTATGCGTTGATCCTTTCAATAAATTCGTTGGTTTTGTTGCGCAATTCATCATTGCTTAAGGCAGTGTAGGACTGGAAATGCTGGTTTACCGCGTCTACTATAGGGGTTACCTCGCGCAAATCACGGTCGGTTTTGTTGCCACCAAAGGCCTTGGAAATACTCTTTATTAATCCGCCAATCATAATATTAGGTTGCGAATTTAACACAAAACACGGTCCATTGATGGCCCAAAGGCCATAAGGTCAGAATTCCTTTGGCTGTTGTGACAAAAAGGCAGGCACCTTTAGGGGTACATGCAATTGTTTGAAACAAAATAGATGTGTTCTGTGAATGCTAAAAAATGAAAAACCAATGATGTTTTTTTTGTGGTTCAATTGCTGATTGCACGGCTTTAATATCCACTATAATTCTATTTGTGAAATATGCAGAATTATGGAATCAAATGTGGTCAATGCGTCTATGATTTCAAATTGCTCTTGCCTTGCGGATTCCACCAACATGAAGGCTACCGTTTTTTTACAGTGTTCTTTAAAATCTTGTATATCTATGGCACTATTTAAATTTTTGAAAATAAAATCATATTCGTATTTTGAACCCAATGCACCCATAATGGAATGTAGCAAGCCGGCTTTTTCTATTTTTTCAAGTCTTTCCAATTGGTATAATTGTCCAGTTGAATCGCAGAAATTTTCTCCAATGAACACCTCATAATCATGTACCTTCCCAATTTTTTCTCTGCCATTCAAGAAAATGATTGGACCATAGGCTTGCTCAGATATATCCATATTCATACAAATAATGGGATATTGACAGATTTCGGCACGTGTATTCATGGTTTGTTTTTTAAATAGGTAATTTATTCTCTAAAAGATCCGCCAATACAGTTTCCAATCGGTCAAAGTTTTCTTCATTATTGGGTACCACAAAATCCCGCATTTTATTGCATTCTTTTTCAGTTTTAAAAACCATGTGAAAAGATATGTTGGAACTGGTTTCACTCACAGCTTCAAATTCAACGGCCATATCAAATAGGGGTTGTGTCAATCGGGTCCAAGCCACCTTTTTATTGGGTATGACTTCTTTAAATATGGAAGAATTTTCATAATTCCCCATTTCTGGTCCGTGCATGGTCAACAGCCATTTCCCGCCCGGCTGCAAATCAAATTCATGAATGGTATTGGTAAATCCATTGGGTCCCCACCATTTTTTTAAATGTATCGGATTTGCAAAGGTTTCATAAACCATTTCTACCGGTGCCTGTAGTGTTCTACAACTGTAAATTTCTGTATCCGAATTTGTGCCCATTTTTGATTGTTATTTTTATTGTCGTTAATGGTTGGCCTTTATATTTTTCGCTGCAAGTGTTACCGTTTCTTCAATTCTTTTTTGGCGTGTTTCTGGTTTTTTTGCATTTAAAATCCATTCTAAAATTCCCCTTTTTGAAGACCGCGAAAACTGCTCCCAATGCTCAAATGCCACTTTGTTTTTTGAAAATAATTCCCGCAAATCATCGGGTATGGTAATGTTGTCTACCTCATCCAAAGCGGTCCAGGTGCCATTCTGCTTGGCAATGTCCACCATCTTCAATCCTTCAGTTTGCATCAAACCTTGTGCTATCAGTGTGGCCACTTTATCTTTGTTTACCTTGCTCCAATTGCTTTTGGGATTTCGCTTGGCGAAAAATTGGTAATAACTGTTTTCATCGCGCTTATTGGGTTTGCTGTCTATCCAACCGAAACACAAGGCCTCGTCTACCGCTTCAGGATAATAAACACTAGGAGTATCACTGTCTTTCTTGTAAATAATTAACCAAACCGATGTTTCAGATTGGTGGTTTTTCACTAACCATTTTCGCCAATCTTTTCTGGTTTTGGCATAGAATGTCGGTACCCCATTGTACAAGTCCACTACAATTATTTTTAATAACCCTTATGCAAATTAATGAAACTGTTTTTAACAGTCAGGCACTCAATAGTTCGCTTTTTTATTGGTATGGCCGACGCATTATTTGGCGTTAAAATCCACCATCCATTCAAAACCAAATTTGTCCCTAAACATGCCAAAATAAGCACCCCAAGGACTCTGTTCCATGGGCATTTCTACCTCACCGCCAGCTGAGAGTCCGTTGAACAAGCGGTCAGCTTCTTCTTTGCTTTCTGCAGTGATACAGATTTTACTTCTATTTTCTTGCTCATTTTGTTTGCCCATAAATTCTGGGGTATCGCTTCCCATTAAAACACTGTTGTCGCCAATCGGCAAAGCAATGTGCATGATTTTTTCCGCTTCTTTTTCAGAAAAAGGTGGTTCTGTCAAATTCATGTCTTTAAATCTGGTGATCATAGCGAATTCGCCACCAAAAACAGATTTGTAAAATGTGAATGCCTCTTCTGCATTGCCATTAAAATGGATGTAAGGATGGATTTGTGCCATGGGGTACTTTTTAATGGCCAAATATAAAATGAAATTTGCAATGAATATTCATATTGTGCTTTCAATTCTTTCATATTAAGACCATTTCCAACTATGGGTATTCATTGATATTCATGCCCATCTTGGGTGTGAAATACCATTTCTAAATTCAATTAAACCCTTGTTTTATTGTTTGCACAACCTGTAAAATGATAGGCCTTTTCTTGATTTGGCGGCAGTTCCATTTTTATCAAATGTCCACACTGTATGAAAGGCGGAGCCAAGGTTTTCCAAAACCACTTTATTGCCTTTAAGCGCATAAGTGCCGCTTGAATTGATTTTGTTTTTTGTATCGGAATAATCTTGATATTGGTAACTGAAATCAGCATTCAGGGTAAGTTTTATTTGTGCCGGATCTGATGCGGAACTGCTAAATGTGCCTATAAAGTTGTTCGCAGTGTGCTTTGAAAAAGCAGAAAGTAATGCGAATGAAGCCAGCAGGGCAAGGGTTTTTATAGATTTATTTATCATGGTTGTATTGTTGAATTTTTATGTCATTTTGCTGCATAGAGCTACAAGGGATTCAATGCAAAGATACATTCACTTCTTTCCCTTCAATTTTTATGGCAAAGTGTATTGTTTTAACCATTCCCAATTTTTAGCGGCCGCACCTGTGGGATAGGCATGTTTTAAACCTTTAATTAAGGTAACATAATACACATTTAAGGGCTCATTTGGGGTGCTCGAAGTATACGATGCCGTTACCAAAGAATTGGTGTCACCGGTGATAGTAAAAGTTGGATTCAATCCAAAATAATGAATATTGGTGTGTGAAAATTTGTATAAATGCCCTTGCAGCAACTTGGTGTTGGAGTCGGTAAGTAAAAATGAAAGTGATGACATTGGAGCTGTTGGACCAGAGCCTCCTGGACCGTAGTCCTGATTGCCCCTTTGAAGCAAAATGGGCAGTTTCCTTTTGGGAAGAGGCTGTTCGCCATATAATGCTGATGCGCTTTCTACAATTGCCGCAAATTTATCACTCATTTCAAAGCCGCATTTGCTTGCCATGGTCCCACCGTTTGAAAATCCAACCATATAAATTCTTTTATTATCAACATTAAATTTTAAATTTAATTCAGAAATGAGTTGTTTGAAAAATTCAATATCATCTCTAACCTTTTCTCCGGCACAGGGGGCCCAATTTAATGGCAACGCATTCCACTTTTCTGTATTTTGATGTGTTTTCCCATCTTCTACAATGCAATATTTCCAAGATGATGGAAAAACAGTAATAATGTTTTCTGTTTCACCCACTTCTTTCCATCCCGAATTGGTATAAAAATCTTCCCCATTGCCATTTGTTCCGTGCAACATAAAAACTACTGCAGTTTTTGCATTACCTGTATATCCAGCAGGTACATGAACAAAATATTCTCGATCGTCACCATCAATCTTAATCGTAAACCGATTCTTGCCTTTTGCATACTTGACTGTGGGTTCAGTAGGGGTTTCCTTTTTTTTACAAGAACCAAAGAATACCACCATTGCGGTTAGAAGTAGGATTGTTAAATTCTTCATAGTTGGGTCCGTGAAAATAATAAATTACTTTCAATTACACAAAACTTGTGTTGTTCAATAGGTTGTCATACAAGAAATTGGATGGTTTCTGTAAGTGTTTTTTAAATTTGCGTATATGGGTGCCTTTTAAAGGATTCTTACCCATAGTGAATATAACATACTAAATAAAAAACGCCCAATAGCAAGTGCTAATGGGCGCGTAAGTTTTTGAAATTTGTGGGTTCTCTTACCGAAACCGAAATGCAAGACCGATATTCATCATGCGGCCTGATTTATCAGAATTGGAGCCCATTTTAACCTTGGGTATGGAGTAGCCCACATTTGCAGTAAACCTTCTGTAATTAATGCCCAGTCTTTGGTAAAGAATAAATGTTGGATTAGAAATAAATGGACTTGAAAGAACTTTTGCGTAGTACATGCGGTCATTAAAAGCAGCACCTGTATTGTATACCAGTGGTGTAAATTTGGTAGAAAGCCTTAATCCGATATCCAGGCCATATTCCAATGAAAAGTTGCTTTTTTGATGTACGATATAGCCCAAAGCCAATCGCTTTACCAGAAATACATTGGCTAAAGTAACATTTGATCTAAAAACATCTATTTGCCCAATAGAGTCATAGGGACGGCTGGGAGTTGTGGCAAATATTTCCTTGTATTCCATTTGCCCGTTGTAGGTGTTTTGATTGTACTTTAACTGGGTATTGTTTCTGAAATAGAATTTTTGCGATGGGGTAAAAAGTCTGCTTTTGCTATATAGGTTTATGCTGGCGTAGAATCCCAATGTTTGACCATTACTTATAAATTTTTCGGTAACATGGTTTCTATCAGACCGGCTGTAACTGTTAATGACCATACTGGTATAAGTAGGTATAAAACTGGCCCCAAGATCTATTTCATTCATCAAACTGCTGCTGAATTTGTTCTTAACAACTGGTTTTTCTCCTGTTGCATTTTTACCAGAATTTACGGCCATGTTTTTATCTGTTTTTAAAATAATTACATGGTAATTAAATGTGCTGTCTTCAATCAATACATCCACTTAGTGGTTCATTGCCGGAGGGGTCACATTGATCACGTCATTGTTGATGCCAATTTTTAGGGTATCCTGCGCCAGAATGTTGCTCAGGGCCAAAAGACAGGTTGCGGTTAGTGTGAAATTCTTTTTCATAGTTTTTGTTTTTACCTTAATCGAATGGAATAAAAAATAGTTACAAAAAATTCAATTATTTTAATGATAAATAAATATAACTGTCATCATTTTCTGTCAGTTTTAAATATAATTTTTTATTAATTCTTACAATAGCAACCCTTTTGTTTTCAAAATAGTCCAATAGGTTGGTTTGTGTGGCTTCCAGGTCGCTGAGTTTCACAATAAGGTCGTCGGTAATGGCCTGTTCTGCTGAAACTGAAAACTTTCTTTTATAGGTCTGTGGAGTGGCCGTTTTTACTACAACTGTTGCTGCAATACCTGAATCTACATTGGATTTTACTGGCACTGCTTCCGTATAAATAGGTATGTTTTCTGGGTCCAGAAATTTATCGGGAATGATGGCGTCATCTGGTGGATCTATAGGCATGTAATTTTCTTTTACAGGCCATATTTGCGGTTTTCCTGCAGGTTTGTGGGTGGGTGTAGCAGGTACAACAAGTTTAGAATTGCTTTTGTCTGCGACAACAACGGGTTCTTGCCCTTTCACAGGCCGCACAGATTGCTGGGTATTTGGGTTTAAAAGAATATAACCTGCAACGGCGCAAATACACAAACTGGCTGCAATTGCAGTAGCCCTGTAATAGAAGGGAATGGTTCTCTTTTTCTTTTGGGTAACAAATAAATCGGCCTCAGATTTTATGGCATCAAAAAAGGAGGCATGTTGCAATCCAATTTGTTTGGACCCATCTACGAGCACTGCTTTTTGCCAGCACTCCCATTCAAATGAAAAGAATGGGTCATTGTTGATTTCAGCAAGAATTTTTTTGCTGTCTTCTTTGTCAAATTCTTTTTCAATGAGTTTAAAGAAAATGTTCTCATAATTTTCGTGGGTTAGGATATTATCCATAATATACCTCCATTTTTATCACTTGTTGCTTAAAAGATTTTCTGGCCCTAAAGAGATAGACTTTTACTTGGGTGGGAGAAAGTTGGGTGATGGCTCCAATTTCTTCATAATTGTAGCCTTCCAAATCCCTCAAAATAATCAGTTGTTTTTCCATGGGTTCCAGTTTTGAAAGTGCCAATTTTACAATGTCTTTGTTTTCATAATCAGCGGCTTGTGCTGAGCTTGTTTTGTGAAAGTCCGACAGTTCTGAAGTGTTTTTTCTCAATTTGTAGAAATCTTTAATCTTGTTATTGATTACCGCAAATAGAAAAGGCTTCGCTTTTGCGGGTTCTACATCTTCAATTTTGCCCAAAAGTGCAATGTATGATTCTTGTACCAAGTCCTTGGCCATGTCTATGTCCCCAATATGGCGCAATGCAAACTGCAATAGCCTGGGGCCAAATTCATCAACCGAAATTTTGAACTCTTCAATGGTCACTTGTTGCTAAATAGAATGAAAACAAAGAAAGTTACAAGAATTGGAAATAAATGATGTGCAGAGGAAAATATTGCTGCTCAAAAAGATAAATTTGGCATGTGGCAATGCATGCAGTTTTTTAAGTCAGAGATGGTTTAGACAGCAAACTGGGATTGGGCCAATTCTTGGGTGGTGGATTGCTACTTCCCTAGAATTGGGTGCGGTGTTAAGCTACATAGGTTTCATGCATGGTAGATTTTACATGCAGTATTTCTTTTTCTTTAAGTGTACCCAAAATTTTGACAATTCTTTGCCTATCAATGGTTCTTATTTGATCCAACACTACCCAGCCTTTGGTTTTGTTGAATGTAATGGGGACCCTAGTCGGGTAATTTTTAGACTGACTGGTCATAGGTGCAATAACAATGGTATTCAAATGCCTGTTCATTTCATTCGGTGAAATGATGACGAAATGCCTTGTTTTTTTCATTTCACTCCCAATTGTAGGGTCTAGGTTTACCAGTACAATGTGATATTGATTTAATTCCATTCGTCTGGATTTTCATCTTCAAATACATCTGCAATTAGCAAATTGTCATCACCATTTTTATGCATTTTTTTAAATGACTTTTCCCAACCATCACGTACAGTTGACTTGGGTTTAAGAATGATATAGTCCTTTTCAAGAACCAACTCAATGGTATCTTGAAATTTGTATTTGTCAAGAATCGCCTTTGCTAGCCGTATTCCTTTCGAATTCCCGATAGCTATCAATGATACTTCCATGTTATAAACTGTTCAGTAATTACAAAGTTATTACATGGATTGTTAAAAACAAAGTGTTTTCAGTTTCAATTTTAAAAATGTCCAAATACAGGAAATATCATCCATGCCAATAAACTGCTCGACTTTTATTAGAGGACGATTATTTCCACCTTTTTCTTAGCCAAAAAGGTGGAGCCAAAAGGCAAGTCGCTTTAAAGCTGCCCTGGCTCTCTTGAATTTCACTGCTTCACAACCGAATTTACGCAAAGCTAATTCGGTGTTCAGCTGCGTGAAATTCAATTCACCCGCAACCACCTCGCCAAAGCGACGGGCCACCACGCGCTGCGCTGCTTTCATGTTTTGTTGAAGCTGTAGAATGCTTTTCTGAGATGATTTGGATTTATTGAATATTATTAATGTTGAATTTGAAATCTTTGAGTTGAATTTTATTTCTTTCCTCTTTTTGCTGCTTTTTTGTTAAAACTTTCTTCTAGCGCAATGAGTTCTTCTTTGTTGTAATTATATACCATGTCATCAGGATACACTTGGTTAAACAGGTCAACAAAACGATAAATGTGCTCTCGGTAACAATTGGAGATGAACCCTTCTAGGTGTTTTTCACCAGCTATAGCAGAGATATAAAACCGAGGCCAGCCCAATTC
>JADYZD010000249.1 GCA_020853295.1 Bacteroidia bacterium
AAATGTCAATAAAATAGTTGCATATCTAACAAATGTTCAATAAATTTGTATTGTTCATGATTCATGAACGAAAAAGATAAATGAACAAACAATGAAAGAACAGGATGTTGTAAATACTGCCCAAAGAGCTTTTCGGGAAACTACCGGAGGAGAGATTAAGGTGTATAATGAGGACAAAAACGCCATACAGCCCTTTGATCTGATGCTGCAAATACGCATTCATGGAAAAAAGGAAATACTTCTTGCAGAGGTAAAGAATGAGGTAAGAATGCCAGACCTGCCGCAATTGTACCAACAATTCAGAACTGTTGTCAAGGGGTATAACAATGACCATATTCTGCTGGCACAATACATACCTGGTCCAGTAAAAGAGGAATTGAAAAAACAACAGGTAAACTACCTAGAGGCAACTGGAAATTGCTTTATTGGCTTGGATAATATTTTCATATTTATCAACCATCAAAAAGCTGCGCCAGTGCGCAAAACAATTACGGGCAAGTTATGGAATAAAACAGGGTTAAAATATGTATACCCTTGGCTCATATACCCTGAATTTCAGGATTTGCCATTAAGGAAGCAGGCTGAATTGGCTGGTATTGCCTTAGGTAATTTACCGGACCTAAAGGCCGAACTGACAAACTACCAGCAGAAACTTATGCAGGACAACCCACAAAAAATACGAGAAGCAGTAAAGGAAGAGTGGGGGTTGCAGTTCAATAAAATATTGCGAAATCAGCAACTGATTGGCAGGTATCGAATGCACCATAAAACGGACTGGGGCAAACTGAATTTACCCGCGCAAACCTGGTGGGGTGGCGAAACAGCAGGGGCATGCCTTACCCGTTATTTACACACACCCAACATCGTAGCATATACACGCAATAAAATGGTGGTAGTGAAAGATTGGAAACTCATTCCGGACCCCAACGGGAATGTAACCTTGTATGAACCATTTTGGCCAGAATTAATGGATGAAAATAATACGGAAACAGTAAATCCAACTCTAGTATGGGCGGAGTTGAATTTTGATTTGGACCAACGAATGAGAGAAACGGCAGATAGAATTGCAGATAAATATTTTAAAGACAATGATAAACGACTCCTTCTCTTACTTAAATGATTTGATCGTTGCCATGGAGCCCCATTTGAAAGAATTGGGAATTAACCATTTTATTGTGGGAGCCATATCCAGAGATTTGGCTTTGTCCGTTCATAAAGATTTTAGGAGCAGCAGAATTACTGAAGATGTTGATGTCGCCATTCAAATTTCAAGTATTGATAAATTCGAAGATTTGATAAAAAGGTTAATTGATAAAGGAGAGTTTCAACAAATTGGCAAGAATCCAATTAAACTATTGTTCAAACAGGCAATTGAAGTAGATTTATTGCCATTCGGAGACGCTGAGAACGAAAAACGTGAGGTGTATATTCCCATGGCAGGAAGACCTTTTGTGTTAAGTGTTCCAGGACTCAGTGAGGTGCAGGAACATGTGAAGGAGTTTCAATTGCCAAATGGTCAAATTATTTATTATTGTCCCTTGGAAGGAATAGTATTGTTGAAATTGGTTTCTTGGTACGAGAAACCAGAACGAATCAAAGATTCAGAAGATATTTACCACATTTGCAAAGTATATTTTGATTATTGTGGCGATAAAATTTATACTGATACTGGCGATTTAATGGATAGCTATAGTATCGAAGATCCAGAGTATATACCGCTTGTGGCCAGCCACTATCTGGGACGCCAGGTTCGCAAAATGACGAAAGAAAATCCCATGTTAGTGAATATTGTAAATAGAAAATTGGAAAAATACGATGGCATTTTCCGTGCTTTATTGGATGGATTTAATGACAAATAAAAGGAATGATATCAATGCAACCAACAACAATATACTCCGACACTGCGACACAAAAAATGTCGGAGTATGGGCTAGAAGTAAAGAATTTGATGTCGAACTCCGACAGAGTGACATTAATTTTGTTGCAATTCCTTTAAATTATAATACTACAACTCCAATCTCCTAAAAAGCAAAAACCAATTCGCTGCTAAACCAGTCCAACAGAATACATTCAATTTCTTTTCTATTTATGGTATGGGGATTTCTGCGGATTTCACGGTAATGCTCTCTGGTCATTTTTTCTGCGACTTGTCTTAAGGTTTGTACCTTCAATTCCCGCCCTGTTTTATTGGCAATATAAAGGCCAATGCTTGAAAATGCCAAACCGATGAGTCCGAACATGGGTTGTACAAAGAGTACTGCAAATGAGGCGATTATGGAACCTACCAATACCAGGTATACCCAATTGGGTGGGCGCAAAATACGGAGTTCAAAACCCAATGTGTCTTCTAATTTTTTGGTGAGTCCGCGTCTGTTTTTCTTTGGCAAAAGCGCTTCCAATGCTGTATTGGGTGCCATTTCTTTTATGTCGATTTGTAGTGAGGTAGAAATGGCATTTCTAAGTTTATAAAAAGCTTGTTGGCTGCTGCAATCTTCAGAGTCTATGCCATCAATTTTAGCAGCGATAACCTTACACAGTTCACCCAAATTGCCTATGTGCAGTAACTCCCCACTTTCAAACTGAACCCCAAAAGAAGATTCCACCTCTGCAAGCACATCTTCCAAATCTTCGGTTGGGATGTTTTTTAGTTTGAAGTTTTGTAAAGTTGTATTCGAAGTCATGCTGTTGGTTTAGTTACAGTGCCCGACAAGGTTGTGAGATGTTCTACAATTTCCTCTATTTTGCTGGTGTGGCACCAAGCGGTTGATTTTCTCAATAAAGCACCCGATCAAATATTCCTATAACTCTAAAAGTTTTTTCATTTATTGACTCGGGGTCAATTTCTATGTCCTGATATTTAGTTTCGAAAGACTTTGGTTTTAGAATAATCTTTTCATGATGCCAACTTCCCTCATTAATGGTTTTTTGACTGTAATATTCCTTGAACGTATAACAAGAACCATAATCTATATCTTGATGGTTATAATACTCGACAATAACCAATAATCCGTTTCTACTGCCCCCGTAGTATCTTCTGAATAATGCTACCTGGCCATTACCAACTATTTTATTCATAGAATTTCCAATTATTTTACAGGCAAAGTGGTCTTTTGTGATTTTTACCCCTTCCGGAACTAGAATGAATTTTTCCTCTGTTAGACTGTCATTGAAGATAAATTCCCCTGCTGCAACTTTTAAAGAGTAAAGAGGTACACTATTTTCAAATGGAATTATATTTATTTCAGAAGAATCGTTCAATTCAATAGTGGGAGAGGCACTTTTACCAAACAAGTTAATATGTTTTTTAAAATAATTTCTCAACTTTTCATCGCAAACATAAATGTAACAACCTAAAATGCCTCTTAACATGATAGTCTTGTAAATATTGATTATGTAATCCTTAAGTACAGCGTTATCTTTTATGGTTGCTGAACCATTTCTATCCTTATAGTTATCTTTGATAAT
>JADYZD010000250.1 GCA_020853295.1 Bacteroidia bacterium
TCTGAGTCTTCGAACTTCTTTGCCCGATTCATCTTTAATGCTAAAAATCAAATAGGCTTTTTCCTCCAATGCTTCAAGCAGAATACTGTCGCGGGTTGGATATGCATTGCCTTTGCCTGCTTTGGCTTGGGCCTTTTCCTGTTCCTCTCTTCTTTCTTTAATTGTTTTATAATCGTTTTTTAAATGGTACCAAATAATTGCCCCATTTTTGGGATTGGGTGCATTGTAATAACTACCACCTTGACTGGCTTTATCCCTATCTCCCAAAGGTGTTTTGGGTATGAATATTTTGGCCTTTTTAACAGGAAAAATATAAGCATCTTTTGCAATATTTTCCTTATTCATTTGGCGCAGGGGTGCATAATTATCGAGCACCATAAATCCACGTCCGAAAGTGGCCAACACCAAGTCATTTTCTCTTTTTTGTATGGCAATATCTTTAATGGGCAATGGCGGCAATCCAGAGGTCCATTGTGTCCATTTTTTTCCAGAATTGTTCGTAACAAACAATCCAAATTCAGTTCCAAGAAACAGCAAATTTTGATCAATAAAATCTTCATTAATGGTTTTAACACTTCCATTTATTGGCAAGTTTGAAGTTATACTCAACCATGTTTTACCCGCATCGGTAGATTTTAAAACATAGGGTTTAAAATCCCCATTTCTGTGGTTGTCAAAAGTGGCATAAAAAACATTTTTATCGAACTGGCTGGCGAATACCGTGGTTACTAAAGTCATATCAGGCACTCCAGGAAACTTGCTTTGTTTTGTCCATGTTTTGCCACCATCAGCAGTTATATGGATCAGCCCGTCATCTGTACCTGCAATTACCACATTCTGGTCTAGTGGGCTTTCCGACAAAAAGGTAATATTGCCATAAATACTTACACTTTGGTTTTTTGCCACAGCATCGATGCTCCATACTTTGCCCATAACAGGAAGTGCATTCCTGTCGATTCCCCTGCTCAAATCCCCTGAAAACTCGGTCCAACTATTGCCACGGTCATCGCTGCGGTAAATTTTATTGGCTGCAAAATAGAGTCGCTGTGGATTGTGTTGGCTAATGACCAATGGCGCATCCCAGTTCCACCTCAGTGGGGTTTCTTTAACACCCGTAATCGGCTTAATATCCACTTGTTCTCCAGTTTTTCTATCATAACGAATTAAGCCACCATATTGCCATTGGCTGTACACAATATTTGGATCATTGGGATCTACCTGGGTTTTGAAACCATCGCCGCCTACAGTGATAAACCAATCGCTATTTGGAATGCCATTTCCGCTGGCATTCTGACTGGGTCCACCCAAAGTATTGTTGTCTTGGGTACCACCATAAATGTAATAAAATGGTTCAGAATTGTCCACCGTAACCCTGTAAAACTGGGTAACAGGCAAGTTGCTTTTAAAATGGTATTGCTGCCCATTGTCAAAGGTTTCGTACAATCCACCATCACAGCCTACAAGCCAATGATTCGTATTCTCATCATCAATCCAAACCGCATGGTTGTCTACATGTTTGTATTTTTCCCCTACTGCTGTTATTGAATTTCCACCATCTTTGGTCCATTTTAGCCAGGTATCTGCAATAAATAGGCGGTTTTCATCTTTAGGGTCTGCAAAAATTTCTTGGTAATAGTTACCTGCAGTATAAGTGCCATTCTTTTTGGTCCAGCTTTCACCCCTATCCTCACTTACATACAAGCCACCCTTGCCACCTTCGGCTTCAACAAGGGCGTATATTTTGTTTGGATTTACGGGCGATACAGCCATTGCAATTCTACCCAAATCACCAGCAGGTAAACCACTGTGAATCTTGCGCCAAGTTTTACCGGCATCTGTACTTTTATACACTCCACTCTCAGGTCCACCACCAATGTAGGTCCATTCTCTGCGGGCCCTTTGGTGGAAAGCAGCATAAATCACTTCCGGATTTCCGGGTTCAAAGTGTACTTCATTGCATCCTGTATAATCACTTATAAAATGTATGCGGTTCCATGTAGTACCACCATCTTCAGATTTGTACAATCCGCGTTCTCCGCCATCTTTCCAAACTGGTCCGTAAGCAGACACATACACCAGATTGCTGTTTCTTGGATCTACTTTTACCATTCCAATATGTTCAGAATTTTTTAAGCCCATATTGGTGAAGGATTTCCCACCATCCATGCTTTTATAAACGCCATTGCCATATCCCACACTGCGCTGGTTGTTGTTTTCGCCAGTGCCTACCCAAACTATGGAGGGATTGTTGGGATCAAGGGTTACACAACCCAGATTTATGGTTCCGTAACTGTCGAAAATAGGGCTGAAAGTAACACCCGCATTGGAAGTTTTCCATAAACCGCCTGCAGCACTGGCTATATACCATTCACTTTTATTTTTAGGGTTTACCGCAATATCCACTATACGGCCGCTGGTGGTTGCAGGACCTATATTCCTAAATGAAAGTGAGTTTAATAAACCCGATGAAATACTGTCTGAAGTGGTTTGAGAGTATGCCGTGGTTAGAGCTCCTGTAAAGAGTGCGATTAAAAGAAATTTCTTCATGCTTGAACGGCGAAATTAGGAAATTCAAGAACAGAAGTATTCGCATTTCGATAAGTTTTACTGAAATTATAGTGAATCCCTGTTCAATTGGCCATATCAATTCACGGTGATTATGATTAAATTTGCTTGAAATTATGAAAGGCAATGTAATTTGGGCCATCCTTATTGTGGGTTTGTTGGCCGGAATATTTATCGGCAAATGGTTGGGCCGCAATGATACCAGTACCACCATTGTTGACAATCCCACGTTGGTGAGAGAAATTTCCGAACTCGCATCTTTAGAAGTAACCGGCAGTTCAAGACTCACAGAAACAAACGTTACTGAAAAGGGATTTTGGAACAGCATGCAGCATTTTTTTGACGAAGAAACCTTGCTTTTGGACATTCCTTACACGGCAAAATATGGGTGTAAATTGACAGCAAGTGACTTAAAAATAAGCAAAGTAAATAAGGGGGAAATAAAAATAGAAATAGAGCAACCTGCTTTGTTGAGCTTTGAAATGCGATTGGACAAAATGTCGCAATTCTCAAAAAATGGATTGTTTATTTTTCAAAAAGACGACAAATTCAAGGCACCTGTTCAGAAACTGTATAACGAAACCAAAAAGAAATTGGAAAAGGAAACGGAATACATAAAACAGGCCAGGGAAAAGGTAGAAGGCATTCTCACACGCTTTTATGCACCCATGAAAATTGCTGTTAAATTCGCTTGGAAAAAATAATAATATCGTTTTTTTATTTGGTGATTTCTAAAAAATAATTGCTTAGTTTTTGGGCAATTGCCTGCCAACTAAAATTATTTACAATCACATTTCTTCCATTGAGAGACACCGAATTTCGATATTCCTTTTCTCTTAATAAACGCACCACTTCCGCAATAAAATCGGCTTTTGTTTTTGCCAATATTGCACCTTCACCACTGTGTATTTCAAGGCCTTTAAATCCTATTTCCGTGCACACAACTGGCACCCCTACGGCCATGGCCTCAAGCACTTTATTTTGAGTTCCAGCGCCAAAGCGCAAAGGCGCCACAACAACATTTGATTTGGCATATTCAACACTAATATCCTGAACAAATCCAGTAATAAAAATATTATTGGCTGCAAGGTTTTTTACTTTGTTCACCGGTCTTTGGCCTGCAATAACAAAAATCGCATTGGGAATTTCTTTTAAAATTTCTGGGAAAATTTCTTCGACAAAATAGACTACTGCATCTACATTGGGTTCGTAATCCATGTTGCCGGTAAATAAAATTCTACTATCCTCAATAGAAACTTCGGCTTTAGGACCAAAGGTATCTATATCCACTCCATTGGGCAAAACCTGAATGTTGGCTTGGGTATTATCAATTAAATAATTGCAATCTTCTTTACTGCACACCAAATTTAATGGGAAATTGGGCAGTGTTATTTTCTCAAATTTCAACAAACGTTGGTATTCAAAATTGGCAAATTTTCGCTTCCAAAGTGAAGTAGCGTTTTCGCTGCGCCTTTTCCAGTATAGGCTAAACGCATCGGGCAAATCCAGAATTACGCGACTTTTATTGGCTTTACTAAAAAATTGAGCCATTCTTAAATGTTGCACGTGAATGGCATCATAATTTTCGGTTGCAATTTGCTGGTGCAATAAACTATTGAATTTTCTGGATTTGAAATAGGCTACCTGAAGTGGTTTTGAACACAAAATTCCAAAAATGACATTAAAGAACGACTTCCATTTAGGAATCTGCAAAAAAGTAACCTTGTGAAATACTTTTTCCAACTCTGCTCTATATTCTAAATCAGCAGCAGTCTCGGCAATTGCTATTAAATGGATTTCGTGTTGGTTTTGAAGTTGCTTTCCCAAATTGAATATTTTGAGCTTGTCACCTCTGAAAGGGGGGTATGGCACTCTATTGGCTACAAAAAGCAATTTCATTTTTTTGGACATTTGGGATAACGGGGAAACCGCTTGGCAAAAATAGTGTAGTTTTGTGGTTCACAACATGTTTGAGCCAAGCAAGCGGATCGGAGAGATCACAGAATCGGAAACACTGGCAATGACCAAGAGGGCCAGAGAGTTAAAAGAAAGCGGAAAAGACATTATCAGCCTGAGTATTGGCGAGCCCGATTTTGACACTCCGGCGCACATTTGCGATGCTGCATACCAGGCCATGAAAGATGGCCATACCCACTATCCACCAGTATTGGGATTATTGGCTTTCCGTGAAGCCATTTGTAAAAAATTACATGATGAAAATGGCTTGCATTACACCCCAGACTGTGTCATTGTGAGCAATGGTGCAAAACACAGTATTATCAATGCAGTGCTCAGCATTATCAATCCAGGGGATGAAGTGATTGTGCCTGCGCCTTATTGGGTGAGTTACCCCACAATGGTGGATTATGCTGGTGGCAAGTGTGTATATGTGGATTCAAGCATTGAATCGGGTTTAAAACCTTCTGCAGAAGACATCAGAAAGGCCATTACACCCAAAACCAAGTTGTTTATTTTTTCGTCTCCTACAAACCCCAGTGGTGCTGTGTGGACTAAGGAAGAACTTGAAGCTATAGCAGCAGTATTGCGCGAATACCCCAATATTTTTGTAATTAGTGATGAAATTTATGAACGCATTAATTATACAGGCACACATACTTCAATTGCCAGCTTGCCCGGCATGTTTGAAAGAACTGCGGTGGTAAATGGTTTGGCAAAAGGATTTGCCATGACCGGTTGGAGAATTGGGTATTTGGCAGGACCGAAATGGTTGGTAAATGCCTGTGAAAAAATGCAAGGTTTGTTTACCAGTGGTGCCAATTCCATTTCACAAATGGCGGGAATTGCAGCGCTTCAGGGCGATGAGACACCTCTAATTGCCATGAGAGAGAGGTTTAAAGTGCGCAGAGACCTCACCTTAAATTTGCTTTCAGAAATTCCCGGAATGAAAGTGAGTAAACCCGATGGCGCTTTTTATGTTTTCCCAGACATCTCCTATTATTTAGGCAAATCTATAGGGGGAAGGCAAATTAATACTGCTGAAGAATTGTGTATTTACCTTTTAGAAGAAGGTGGAGTTGCAACAGTTTCTGGAACTGCATTTGGCATGCCCAATTGTATCAGAATTAGTTATGCCACAGATGATGCCAATATTACACTTGCCATAGGCCGCTTAAAAACTGCTTTGGCACTGTTGTCTTGACCTTAGTATCTTTGCAACATTCATGACCAAAACCGAACTTGAATCGCTATTTGTATCATTCAAAAGCCTAAAGGTATTAATCGTAGGCGATGTAATGGTTGACAGTTATATAATTGGCAAGGTTGACCGTGTGTCGCCAGAAGCCCCTGTTCCGGTTGTGGATGTACAAAAATTCGACTCCCGCCTCGGTGGAGCTGGAAATGTGGCCTTAAACGTTCAAGCTATGGGTGCTGAGCCTGTTTTGTGTTCGGTTATCGGCAATGATAAGGAAGGTGCGGATTTAACGGCTTTGTTGGATGCAGCAAATTTGCCCAAAAGAGGGATTCTGCAAAGCGATAAACGCAAAACAACCACAAAAACAAGGATTATTGGCAACGGACATCAGCTTGCCCGCATTGACCATGAAATTACCCACCCCATTGATAAGCTCGATAGCTTTTTAATGGAAGAACACTTCAACCGCGAATTGGAACATGCCGATGTCGTAATTTTTGAAGATTATAATAAAGGTGTTTTGCACGCCGACAACATTGAACATTTGGTTGCCAAGGCGATAAGCA
>JADYZD010000251.1 GCA_020853295.1 Bacteroidia bacterium
CGTTTGCTTTTAGCAAAGAACATGCAATCATACTTCTGTATCCACCTGCACAATGCACTTCATAATCCTTCTCGGTATCGAGCAAATCCAATTTTTGTTGCAAATCTTCAAGATTTATCAACTCGGCATTTTCTACAATCCCGTTGGCCCACTCAGAGGGTTTCCTCACATCTAAAATTGCTTGATCCGTGTAACTTACATCTAAGGCAAATTCCTCCGGTGTTATGCTAATAAGGAGGTCTACCGGCTTGTTTTCTTTTCTCCACATTGGCATGCCACCAGAGAGGTAGCCGGATATCTGAGAAAAACCAACACGAGTTAGCCGAAGTATACTTTCCCTTTCCATGCCTTCTTCGGCTACGATCAATATCCTTCGGTCAAGTTCAAATAAACTTGCTGCCCAAATTGCATATTGCCCATTGAGACCAATATTGATGGCGCCTTTTATAAATCCGTTTTCAAATTCATCGGGAATGCGCGAATCAATAATTAATGCTCCAGATTTCATTTCAGATTCAAACTCTGCTATGGTTAATGGTTTGGCTTCCTTTAATATATCGTCGATTAGAGAATATCCATTTTTGTTCAAAGCTGCATCATCAAAAAAGTAGGAGGGAGGTGCTGCAATGCCATCTGTAACTGCTGCGATAAAGTCTTCTTTGCTCATGGGTTGCAGGGCGTAATTTGTGGCTTTCTCTTTACCAATAGTACTATGGGTTTCAGGCCCCAAACTTTTGCCACATGCACTTCCCGGTCCATGGCCTGGATATACCAAAATATGATCATCCATTTTTGCAATTTTGGTGTTTATGGAATCATAAAGCATTCCGGCCATGTCTTCCATGGTCATATTGGCACCAGATTGGCATAAATCGGGTCGGCCAACATCCCCCACAAAAAGGGTGTCGCCAGTGAAGAGGGCTTGTGCCATGCCAGTTTCATCATGCATTAAAAAACAGCTGCTTTCTGGGGTGTGGCCGGGTGTATGTATCACCTTTATTTCTAAATTCCCTACCGCAAATACATCGCCATCATTAGCAACAATAGAATCAAAACCCGTTACTGCATTGGGCCCAAAAACGATAGTAGCCCCAGTGGCTTTTGCCATATCTAAGTGGCCAGAAACAAAATCCGCATGGAAATGGGTTTCAAATATGTATTTAATTTTGGCATTGCGTTCATTGGCTTTTGCCACATATATATGATAATCCCTAATAGGGTCTATAACTACAGCCTCGCCATTGCTTTCTATAAAATATGAAGCTTGTGCAAGGCAGTTGGTATAAATCTGTTCAATATGCATCTATGCAAAAATAAGTATTTAGCGCGATTTTATGGAAGCGTATTGCCTATAAAATCCATGTCTAATTTTTAAAACGTTGATATGCTGATTTGTTTAACTTTTAAGAATATGAATATATTTTTTTAAATCAAAAATTTCTGTGTGAATAATGAACTCCAAAAAATCTGTTTTTTCTCCATCGATTTGGGCCTTTTCAAGCATTTCATAATATTGCATTCTATGTTGAACATCGCCTTTAATATTGGCTACCACATAACCATGTCTCAATAAAATAAGGTTCATCAATAATCGGGCAGTGCGGCCATTTCCATCTATGAATGGGTGAACGGTAACAAGCCTTTCATGCATTTCAGCGGCCAACAAAATGGGATGCAGGATTTGGTGGTTTTTTTCAAACCACTCAAAAAAACCTTCCATGAGCTTGGGAACCAAAAATGGCTGAGGAGGTAAATGTTTGCTGCCACTTATGTAAACTTGTACATTTCGGTATTTCCCAGCATTTGCAGGATTGATTCCGCGAAGAACAAGGTTGTGCAATTGCAATAAAACAGACTCCGTAAGGGGAGTTCTCTTTTCTACCAATTCTCGAACAAAAACAATAGCATCAGTGTGGTTTATTGCTTCCAAATGCTCGCGCATACTTTTGCCAGCGATGGTTAAACCTTTATTTACCACCAAATCTGTTTCCCTTAAAGTAAGCGTATTTCCTTCAATCTTATTGCTTTCGAAAGTATATTCAAGGTCAAATGCTTCAGTAATTCTGTAACTGCTATTTTGCCGCAGTGTGTTTAATTTTTCTTTTAGAAGATCTGCCTCTTTGATGAGGCCCTCTAAATTTACAGGTACGCTTTTCTTTGCTTTTGTTATGGTATATTTAACTTGCTCTTCGGCAACTTTTAGTGCTTCTAAACCATAAGGTTCATCTTCAATTTCCTTTAATAATTTCGCACCCATCCAAGATACCAGTAATTTTTTATGGTCAAAATTTAAGACATTGGAAATTTTACTGATCTGAACCTTTGTAGGTATCCTTTGGTCATTTTCAAACTTGGACACCAAAGCAGCATCAACTCCAATTTTTTCGGCAAGCTCTCTCACCAATAGGTGACTTGACTTCCTTTTTTCTTGAATGATTTTTCCTAGTGTTTTCATTGCAGACAAAAATAAACATGACAAAATTAGTCATATTTTTCGGTTTTAAAAATCCCTTCAAAAAAAAGAGTGGAACATTGTTCCACTCTTTTTTTATTTGTTTTTATTTTAGGATACCAATCCTTTTCGAATCAGGTTTAATGCGCCGCCGGCTTTGAACCACTCTATTTGTTGTTCATTGTAAGTATGGTTACAATTGATGGTATCTGTTGTACCGTTTTTGTGATTGATTACAAGTCGCAAAGCCTTACCTGGTGTAAATTCTTTCAATCCAAGCAGGTTAAACTTATCATCTTCTTGAATGAGGTCATAATCAGCCTTGTTTGCAAAAGTCAAAGCCAACATGCCTTGTTTTTTAAGGTTGGTTT
This sequence comes from Bacteroidia bacterium, assembly GCA_020853295.1. Taxonomy (GTDB): domain Bacteria; phylum Bacteroidota; class Bacteroidia; order NS11-12g; family UBA955; genus JAGXTF01. The sequence goes on from JADYZD010000251.1 coordinate 2,824, forward strand.
CATGGATTCGGGCAAATGATTTAACAAGAATTACCCTTACCCCTAAATGCCTAGGCTCCATGGCTGCATGCTCTCTAGAGGAACCTTCACCATAGTTTTCTTCTCCTACTACAATACTAAAATCGCCTGCTGCTTTATACATCCGTTGCACTTTGGGCACCTCATCGTAGCTGCCATTTAGTTGGTTTTTTACAGAATTGGGTTTGTCGTTAAATGCATTTATTGCACCAATAAGCATATTGTTGCTAATGTTGTCCAAATGGCCTCTAAATTTAAGCCATGGACCTGCCATAGAAATATGGTCGGTGGTACATTTGCCTTTTGCTTTAATTAATAAGCGCAAGCCCATTAAATCCGTGCCTTCCCAAGCCGCAAAGGGTGCCAATAATTGCAACCTGTCGCTGGTAGGGCTCACGATCACTTCAACGCCGCTTCCGTCTTTTGCAGGTTCTTGATAACCGGCATCTTCAACATCAAAACCTTTGGCTGGCATTTCAAAACCTGTAGGTTCATCCAGTTTCACTTTTTCACCTTTATCATTGGTTAAAAAGTCGGTGAGAGGGTTAAATGTTAAATCACCAGCAATGGCCATAGCTGTTACCATTTCAGGACTTGCAACAAAGCTGTGTGTATTGGGGTTTCCATCTGCACGTTTGCTAAAGTTGCGGTTAAAAGAAGTTATGATGCTATTTTTCTCTTGCAATTCAGCACCATGGCGGGCCCATTGTCCTATACATGGTCCACAAGCATTTGCTAGAACCAATCCACCGATGTGGTCGAAGTCATTTAAATATCCATCTCTTTCTACGGTAAAGCGCACTTGTTCGCTACCAGGGGTTATGGTAAATTCACTTTTAGCCTTTAAGCCTTTCGCAACGGCCTGCCTGGCCAGTGATGCAGCCCTGCTGATATCTTCATATGAACTGTTTGTGCAGCTACCAATAAGTCCAACGCTAAGTTCCTGAGGCCAGCCATTTTCTTTAACAGCTTCAGCAAATTTACTTATTGGCCAAGCCAAATCTGGTGTAAAAGGTCCGTTGATATGTGGCTCTAATTCACTAAGATTAATTTCTATTACTTCATCAAAATACAATTCTGGATTTGCATACACCTCAGGATCGGCATTCAAATGGGCCATAATGCCATCAGCTAGTTCAGCAATTTCAGCCCTATCAGTTCCCCTTAAATAATCTCCCATTTTAACATCATAGCCAAAAATAGAAGTGGTAGCACCTATTTCAGCACCCATATTGCAAATGGTGCCTTTACCCGTGCAACTGATACTCTCAGCACCTTCACCAAAATATTCTACGATTTTATTGGTTCCACCTTTAACTGTTAAAATACCGGCCACTTTTAAGATTACATCTTTGGCACTTGTCCAGCCATTCATTTTGCCTGTAAGTTTTACTCCAATTAGTTTTGGGAACAACAATTCCCATGCAAATCCTGCCATTACATCACTGGCATCTGCACCACCAACACCAATGGCAACCATACCCAAGCCACCTGCATTAACGGTATGAGAGTCAGTACCTATCATCATTCCACCTGGGAATGCATAGTTTTCCAATACAACCTGATGGATAATACCAGCACCGGGTTTCCAAAATCCAATGCCATATTTGTTGCTAACAGATGCCAAAAAATCATAGACTTCTTTGTTTTTGTCAACAGCAGTTGCCAAGTCTTCAATTGCACCCGTTTTTGCCTGTATAAGGTGGTCGCAATGAACCGTGCTAGGCACTGCAACTTTGGGTCTACCGCTTTGCATAAACTGCAACAAAGCCATTTGGGCTGTAGCATCTTGCATTGCTACCCTGTCTGGAGCAAAGTCTACGTAAGATTTTCCGCGTTCAAATACTGCCGCATTATCGGTATCCCACAAATGGGAGTAAAGAATTTTTTCAGTCAGCGTAAGTGGTTTTCCTAATTTCCGGCGCGCTGCTTCAATCCGGGAAGGCATTCTTTCATATACAGAACGGATAAGGTCAATATCAAAAGCCATAGTTGAATTTTGTCGCGAAATTACAGCACACAATGTTCTATTCCTAAGATTTTGTGGGTTTTTATGAAGCAATTGGCCAAGCTGTCAACAATTAATAAGTTTGCCACTTTTGTCATAAATGTGTAAGTTTGATGTCAAAAAGTAAGGGGTAAAGGAATGCTTCCTGTATTAGCTGACAACCTCTAACTAAAAGCCTATGAACAAAATTATTACAAAACTGTTTTGCTTGGTGCTACTTTTAATTTCATTCGGACTCCGAAATGATCTTAACGCCCAAGCTTCATTTAATGCCAGCACCTACAATGGTTGTGCCCCATTAACTGTAACATTTTACAATTCAAGTGCCGGAAATGGCACTTACTCCTGGAATTTTGGTGACCCCTCGAGTGGTGTCTACAATACCAGCACAGCTTGTAGTCCAACCCATACATTTGTTAATGGCGGTTCCTATACCGTTACCATGACTTATGTATTGGGTGTGAACACTTATACCACAACTGCAGTAATTACAGTTTGGCCCAGACCCAATCCGGTAATCTCCGGGAACGACACGGTATGCGAGGGAACCACCCAAACATATAATGTTGCTGGTTTTGTCGGTTCATCTTTCTATTGGACCATTAATGGTGGAAGCATCATAGGAAGTAACTCAGGAACTTCAGTAGTAGTAAATTGGACAGTTCCAGGAACAGGTTTGCTCACAGTTCAGGAAACTACCATTCAGGGATGTGTAAACACTGGAAAATTAAAAGTATTGGTGGCCAATCAACCTCAAATTGGCAATTTTTGTGATCTGAGCAGAAATACCCTTGGTGGTAATGAAAAAGAAGGCAAACGTTCTTGCCTGTGTCAATTTAATGTAGCTACTGTATATGCAATTGACATCAACAATCAATTGATGAGCAATCAAATTTATAATTTTCAATGGACCGTGCTTTCAGGTGGTTCAATTAATTCAGGTGGCAACACCAATACCCTTAATGTAAATGTTGGTGCCGGCCCTACCGTTACCATTCAACTTGTGGCGTGGAATGATTTTGGCTGCCGCGATACCCAAATTTGTATTTTCGATGTTTGTCCTTCTCCAACTGCCTCTTTTAAGGCAGATACTGCCTGTTTTACGGGTACTACCCATTTTAATGCAACAGCATCTTCTATTTCTGGCCAAATTGTAAACTACAATTGGCAATTTGGTGATAATACCTCCGATAATACTGTCGGTCCTTTAACAGCGCACCTTTATGGAGCCCCTGGCACCTATAATGTAAAGCTTACCGTAAAATATGCAAGCGGATGTACAGATGATACCATCATTCAAGTTTTGGTAAACGAAGGCACTCCACCACCTATTTTCTGTCCTGGTACGGTGTGTAACAATACCCAACACTGTTATAACACCCCTTATTATGCCGGTGCAACGTATACATGGACCGTTACTGGTGGTGTGGGAACCCCATCTGCCAATGGCGACAGCATTTGCGTAATCTGGGGCAATGGCCCTTATGGCAACATAACTTTAAATGTTACAGGCGGACCTTATACCTGTGGCTACAATAGCATCGATATTCCAGTTTTCCCGGCCAATTTGCAAATTTCTGGCCCCGACACTGTTTGTCAAGGTTCAACCGTTCAATTCTCTGTGCCCCTTATCCCAGGATCGTGTTATGGTTGGTCACCTTCAAATCCCAACATCAATATCGCAAACAATCCGGGTAATATTATTAGTGTAAATATCCCCAACAACGCAACCGGAACTGTAATGCTTGTTGCTGATGTAAGAAATGACATTACTTGTTGCGAGGGTAGGGATACATTTTATTTTGTAATTCAGCCTTCAATCCAAATTGACACCATACAGTCAACCTGCGAATATTCTACTGTGACGTACACCAGTAATGTTCCAGTAACTTGGGCTGTTTCAGGCGGTACTATTGGTCCGAACTCCCCAACATCGGTTACAATAACTTGGGGTCCAGCTTCAACTGGAGTGATTCATGCAACTGCTATCAACCCTGCATTGGTTTGTGTGAACAGCATTTCTGTTCAAATCAATTTGGTTCCACTGCCACCAAACCCTCCAATTAATGGTCCTACCATTCTTTGTGTTGGTTCCACAGGTAGCTATTCTTTTGTGAATGCACCAAATATTGCCGGTTCTACTTGGTCTGTAACTTCTCCAGGAATTCAAACACCTTCAGGAAATACCAACTCTATTAAATTTCCAAGTCCCGGTACTTACACCATCACTACCAATTATTACAACCAACAATACAACAACTCTTGGCAATTCAAATGCTATTCACAATCCACACTTACCGTTTTGGTTGTAGATACCATTTGTCCAGTAATTACAGGTGCAACAACTACCTGCATTGGTACTTCAGTAACCTATACCATACCTTCTAACCCAGGAAATATTTGGCAGTGGAATGCAATTGGTGGAAATATTACCGCCCAAACTCCAACTTCTTTAACCATAACTTGGGGCAATATCAATCAAGGACAAGTGTCTGTTCAAAACACCATTTGCCCAAAACTTTGCACAAAATTCGTCACCATCAATGCCATTCCTACAGGCATAATTACTATTGGAGATTCTTCTTGTAAAGGCGATACAGTGAGGCTTTATGGCCCTCCAGGTTATACATACTCTTGGACTCCAGGTGGTTCTACAAACCAGTCTCTTTTGGTATCCACTTCAGGTACATATAGCTTGGTTATTTCTCAAAATGGATGCAGTACCACATTGAATTACAACATTGGTACCTTCCCTAAAAAACCAAAGCCCAATGTAAACATCAGCTGGAATTGTATGGCATCGCCAACCACACCAGTGCCTTATTATATGGCAGCTACAATCAACCCCAATTGGTCTTACCAATGGTCTCCGATTACTGCAATTCCAACCAATTCAGATACCACCTATCAACACTACTCTACTGTTTATAACAGCACTCACCAAGTTATTGTAACCGACCAAAATGGCTGCAAAGACACTGCAAGTGTTACCTTGAACCAACAATGCACTGTAACTGGTGGCGGTGGTGGAAACTGCGTTTGCGACCCGATTATCACAGTGAATTATGACCCCTGTTTTGGTCAATTTACCCTTACTACTAGCGGTCCTACCATTGGTGCATATTATTGGAATTTCACCGATGGTGATTACTCCAACTTACAAAATCCCCAACATTGGTTTGCAGATACAGGCTTTTACAGCATTACTGTAGCCGTTTATTGCACATCGGGCTGCTGGAGATCTATCAAACAAACCATATACGTTCCTTACATCTTACGTCCAAAAATAAAGCATACGTTCCCTGTAACCTGTAATTACAACTTTATTCAACTTGACTATAAACCATC
>JADYZD010000252.1 GCA_020853295.1 Bacteroidia bacterium
ATGAATAAGCCCAATGCTAACAAGCGTTAGCGCAAGCAGGGCAACCGGTAAGTAAATGTTCACGAAGCGTCTCATAATATTTTTATAACGACAAATTTTTGGTTTTCTTGTGTTACATGAAATAATAATTCAAAAGGCGTACCAAAGTGGGGAGCTACAAAGTCAACTCTAAACTAGAGAATATGATTAGACCATACTGAAAGCGTTTATGCGGATTTCATAACTTAAAAAAATTACCTTCCATTTTTCAAGGTTCAGACATTTTTACGAGTGCTATATATATTGTTGATACTCATGATGCTACTATTTTATTTTTAAAAGTATAGAAGTGAATTTCTGTTATTCAATTACTAAGACACTCAATAGGGTAAATGATTCCCCATGATATTTAGTGGTTCCATCTGCCACTATATTGCCAAATGTTGCAAAGTATTCTACTGGAATTTCGTAATATGTAAAAATATGGATTCTATATCTATATTCTGAAGTGCTAACATCTAAAAAAGTCAATTGATTATTAAATTTATGCTTAGCGTATTTTCTATTCTTGCGAGGTTCTGATGTAAAGGTAATATCACTATTGTTGTGATGGGAAAAACTATATTTCCATCTTTGATTTTTAATTTTCCATCTATTTTCATACGTTTCTTTTATTCGCTTATCCTTATTATCATTGGGCGCGAACAAATGATGGAAAGCATTTAATGAATCTAAAATTCGAAAAGTATGAGAATAATCGGTATAAGATATCCAAAGATTTAAACTGTCTGGTTTATATGGAATACATAGTTTTATACTGTCCTCTCCAGACTTTATTATTTCGTATGAATCTTTATAATGAACTCTGTCAATAATTCTTATGAATGAAACTTTGTTACTATCTATGATACCCTCATATTCCAGCCTTAATACCGTCCAAGTGTTGTTTTTGTATTGTGCATTCAAATTCAGGGAGAGTATACAGAGTAATAATGTTATTGTAAATTTCATGGCAAACTAAGTGTCTAGATTCACACTATATAACCCATATTCCATTCATGTGTTACAGTTTACACCTCTGGTTGGTCTTTGCTCTGAACTTGCATTTTCTATCGTATCGTTAACTAATGCTCCGATAAATTGGTGGAATTATTAAGTTAGAACTTTTCTTTTGACCAAACTTTTCGGAGATTGACCTTATTGGCGCATCCAATAGAACCTTATAGTAGTGCATCCTTATATTGAATAATCTGATTTATTAAGAAGGGATAATTTCAGCATTTTAAATGATTTTGTTGTAAGTGTGTTTAGTGCTGTGAATATGCAAATTGATATCGAAGAATGCCCATATCCATAATATTATCATTCCACCCAAATTTATTTTATCCTAACGATTTGAAATCGCGTATTCAAATTTTCAAATATAAAATTTATCATTTCTTTATTACTGCCTTTAATTATTATTAATTTGCTGCCAATACTAGCTACTCCAGCTTGAACAGCTATTTCGTTTTGTAGAACCACCGATTTAGGATACAGCGAATCAAATTTTACAGCAAGACTGTCAACAATATTACTGTTATTTAATTCTAAAATCTGGATACTGATCCACGATTTGTAAGACTTGCAAAATTTGAAAGTGGCTGATGATATGCTTGATTGTTCAACTAATTTATTGAGTATTGGGAAGTCCTTAACAATTTGTTTTTTGCTGTCATTGTCATCAATCAGCAAAGTTCCTGAAGTGCAGTTACATCTGGAAGAATCAGTCAATACAGAATATATTTTTTGAATTAGACTGGAATCATCATGTAGAAAATTGAGTGAGGTGCCCTTTCTTATTTGTGCATCTTGTTCATTGCTACAGCTCCCGAACAATTCAAGGTTTGTAGAATTCAAAAGCCCCAATAAAAATATGTATATTAGTTTATTCATTGACCTTATTGAATGTCACATACACAAACTTCTTCCATGGCTAGTCTGCCCTGCCCAGCGCAGTGCAACCGACCAGGTATTACTTTTGAGTTCAAAGATGTAATTGGGATTCGGCGAGGTCTTAATTCGAATTTCATGTTTCGCTTTGTTTCCTTTCTTTTTCTATTAAATGTAGTTTGTAATACAAAGGAAAAAGAACACAAATAATAACACCCACGGGCATAACATAAATATAATATGCTAAAAAAATGGAAAGATAATTGTAGGGCCTATCATCAAATCCAATAATAAATTCACCACAGAATATTATTAAAATATATGGAATGCATAAAACAAAGATTGCAGTTAGACATATAATTATCACCTTTTTCATGGGTTTATTTTCCATTTCCTCCCCTGGTTGATCTTTGCGCAGCGCAGCAGAGTGAGACCGACCAGTTTTTGCTTTTGGGTTCATGGATGTAGGTGCAAATTAGGATATTGATGGAATAAAAGCAACTTGTTTGTCCTTTTTGGCTTGACCCAAAAAGTACGAAAAAGGTCAAGGGCTGCAAGGCCTGTAGTGCGCACACTTGCAAACAGCCGAATCACTGCGGCGATCTCTTCGTCCCTCAGAGCTTCCTTGTGATTTAGCGTCTGTTTACTGCACTTAGCGCCCTCCATTCCTTGAGGCCCGTTGCTTACGCCAGATTTCGAATCCTACTATATTAGGGATTTTCTCCTCTGGTAGGTCTTTGCGCAGCACAGCGGAGTGAGACCGACCAGTGATTGTTTTTGGGTATATGGGTTTCAAATGCAATTTAGGATAAAAATTTGTTAAAATCTTTATAAAACAATAGGAAAAGTGTAGAACCATGTGAGGCATGAATACTTAAACCATTTTGCACGGAACATTCCGTTTTAGCAGTTCCTCGTAAATGAGTTGCATTTCTTTTTGTCTGTAACTGGCAAAATGAGGACTTGCTGTTTTGTAAAAGTAATTGTCTTTTTCTTTTTCATGAAAAATAATGGTCAAAAAATAGATTGAACCCCTGTTCGGAGGTCTTAAATTGCCATATACGATTACTTCCTTTATATCGATAAAGAAATATACTTTGCTCTTTTTTAGTGGATTGGTGATTAATATTTTATCGGTAAATAGATGTAAAGTATTGTCGTATGTTGCGATTTCTAAACAGGTAAAAATTACAAAAAATAGGAATAACAGGATCGGCCCTAACATAAATTTGGAGTAGATGACCAAAATCAACAAAGGCAAAAGGAAAACCGCATCCATTATTTGCCCAGACCTGGACTCTTTGTCATTCGTGATCTGCATTGTCTGTTTTTTGTCCACTTATTGCTCTTCGCGCAGCACAGCGCAGTGCCACCGACCAGTTTTTGTTTTTGGGTTCATGGATTGTAGGTGCAAATCAAGTACAAAGACGAATTTAACTGTCATATATAAAACTTGTTGAAAGTATATGATGGTGCAGTGCGGGTTACATAAAGAAATTAGAATACAACTATGATTTTGGTGTTTATTGAATATTCCCTTTTTCATCAAACAATAGCCATTCTTTCTGTAAACCAATTATTTTGAGCATTTTGGAGATAAAGTCCTCATTTTTTGATTCTTCAATAATGAATTCTTTAACGTTCCCATCCTGATATGTGATTGCAATAACCTTTTCGTGTAATTTCATGTTTTGTCTTAACTTTATATTCCTTTTAAAATAATAATTCTCAACAAATTTATGCAAAGTATCAATTACCTTGTTATGATAGCAATTAATGATATATCTACCTGATGTTGATATGTATGGGTTTAATGGGCTTTGCTTTGAAGTTGCCATATTTATTGTACCATAATTATAATGTTGCGTTCTTATATAGGCATTTAAAATCGTATCGTTTAAACCAGGTGAATAGGAAATAAAATCCAACTCCGATAGGCCGTGATGAGTATAAAATATCCAGATAAAATATCCTTTACCTTGTTGCTCCAAGTACTTGATTTTTTCATATACAAACTCATTAAAATTATTTTGTTTCATAGTGGATTTAACAAATTTCTCAAATGTTTTGTCTCTATTATTTTGTCGTACCTGTGCTTTTTTCTGAGTCATATCTGGCTTTTTGGCACTTTCTTGATTACAACTGGTTAGAAGCAAAATAAGGATAAGGTAAAATAATCTCATGGTCTCTATATTACGATTAATTAGAGGAAATATTGTACATCAAACTAAATAACAGCATTTTTCGCCCTTGGTTACACTTTGCGCAGCCCAGCGAACTAAGGCCAGCCTATTTTTACTTTAATATGAGGTATTGCCTATCTAAAAGACACAATTTTATCGTTTGCGTCAATTTTAAATTCCGAACGTTGAAACTTTTGATCGTTTGAAATTCTCTCATTCAGCTTATCAATAATTCGATAACTCTCTTCGAGATCTTTGCAATAACTAGTTGCTGCAACTAATTGACGCCACAAATATGTTTTATTTTGCGCGATAATTTCCTCGCTTCGGCTGCAGAAGTAACACATATCTTTAACATAGGTACTATCTCCAATTGCATACTTGCTATACCCCCCCAGAAATAGTATTTCGAGAACGGAATCGTAACCCTGAGTGTAGGAAACAACCCGCTTGAACTCTTTCATTTTTGTCAAAACTGAGGCACAATTTGCGATATGATGAAATGCACTGGGGTTTAGTTGTTTGACGGCATCAACATACCAAAAAATGCTATCTTTTACAGAAGAATCTCTATAAAAAAAACGCGTATGGTGCAAAATCGTTGCCCTGTTCGCATATTGCATTACCAGAGCATTAGTATCTTCTTGGTGTAAGGTAGTGTGTCCTGCTGATGGTGAACACGACAGAGCACTTAATGTTATTGACGAAATTGATATTAATACTGCGTATATTTTCATGGTTTCTCCTCTGGTTGGTCATTTTGAATTCATACCCCGTACTTCAAATTTAAACTAATTTCTATGAATTCATGAGACCGACCGGCAAAATCACCGCAAAAATATGGTGGCTGCAGCCTGCTACTTCATTGTGCAATGTCTGAGCAAAGATGAATGTCATAAGCCGAATAGGGGAAATGGAGGTTGGTCTCACTCCGTTGCACTGCGCAAAGACCAACCTCGGGAGTGTTGTATTTGTCCATTGATTTTATAAGGGCTGCAAGGCCTGTAGTGCGCAGGCTTGCAAACAGCCGAATCACTGCGGCGATCTCTTCGTCCCTCAGAGCTTCCCGCCTCTTTGAGTTCGGGCAAGCCTTGTGATTTAGCGTCTGTGTGCGGCACTTAGCGCCCTCCATTCCTTGAGGCCCGTTGCTTACGCTAGATTTCGAATCCTACTATATTTAGGGATTAAATGTTTCAAAATCCCTTGCCTATAAAGCCTACACCTTAAACCTTCTTAATTGCTATCGGAACACAAAATCGCATAATTAGATTTTCTCTCCCAATAGCTATCGGGACTCACATTCTCTAATCACATAATATCCAATCACAGCCTCTGCGTCTTTGCGCCTCTGCGTGATATATATATCCACTTCACCATTTTTCCACAGAGCTTTGAGTCAAGAGCCTGCCCCTGATGCTGCGCTGCTTTCATGTGTGCGTTGAGTGTGAGAATATTCGTTTTGGAAAAGATTCCGTTTTAATTATTATTTGGTGCTTTAAATCCAATTAAAATATTGAATTTATTTAAGCAATATTACCGCGCCACAAAAAGCAACACGGGCTTTTTTTGCAAGGCAATTAGGGAATCGCAAATGTGAAAGCTGTGCGCAGAGAGCATGGGGCAGCCGCTGCTTAAATAGTTGGGCTTGCCGTATTCTTTGTCGGTTTGGGTCTCATAGGCATGCAATACAATCAGTCGCTTTAATGCATTGCTGTTGGTTTTGTCGAGTCCCAATAATTTGTATCCCTTGCCGTAATTGCCCATATAACTGCTGCCTATTTTGTATTTTCCCTCTGAACTGCACAAACTGCCCGGCACATTGCTAAATACCACACTGTCCCATTTGCTGCCACCACCCTGCCCATGAGCCACTAAGCTGCTGTGGTATATTTTTTTGGTAAGCGGATGTACCATGTAAAATCGGTTGAGGTGCATGTGTACCTGCATGTCGGCAATGAGCATAAACTGTGTGCTATAGCCGTTTTTCTTTAAATAAGGGAGCAAACTGTCGCACAAGCGATGCACCCTGCCCAAGCTGCTGGATTTTAAAACAGAATCGCGGTGCTGCCTGGAAACGGCAGGGGTGGAATTTTTAATGGCAGCACTGCAGGCCAATAATGCCGCTGCAAAAAGGGCTGCAAAAAAAAGAAATTTTGAAAATCGGAGCATGAACGAAAATAAAATGTGTGCAGCTTTTTATTTTTAGAAATGTGTGAAAATGCAATGTTCAATTACCAACGGTAGTTTGCATTGTGCAAGGTGACAATACACACGCTACAGCGAATAAACTCATGCGAACTTAGCAGAACCAAAAATAATGATAAAAGAAACCATTACCATAGCCAATTTAAAATGCAGTGGATGTGAAAATACCATTCGCAAAAATTTGCTGGGAATACAAGGTGTAACAGAAGTTGACATTGATCAAGAAACAGACAATGTAATGGTAACCCATGAAGATGCTGTAGAACGGGGTGTGCTCACCGCAAAATTGCACCAATTGGGGTATCCTGAAGCTACTGAGGAAAATGGATTGCTGTTAAAAATAAAAAGTTATGCCAGTTGCATGGTAGGCCGCTTGGATGCTGCAATCGAAAAAGAGTAGGCCTTGGTCCGACAATATTGCATGCTGCTGAAATGCTCCCTACTTTTGAGGCATGAGCACAGCAATGGCATTTTTTGAAGGGGCAAAAAAACAGTTTGCCTATTACCGCAGTTTAGGCGAAAAATCTATGGCCCAAGTGGGAGATGAGGGACTGTTTTTTCAATACAATGAAGAGAGCAACAGTATTGCTGTAATTGTGCAACACATTGCCGGAAATATGCTGTCGCGCTGGACGGATTTTTTAAATTCTGATGGCGAAAAAGAATGGAGAAACCGGGATAACGAGTTTGGCGAAGTAATAAAAACCCGTGAAGAATTGATGCAAAAATGGAATGAAGGATGGGCTTGTTTGGAGCACACCTTAAATGGGTTAACTGAAGAAGATTTATCAAAAACGGTATACATTAGGGCTGAGGCCCATACAGTGCCAGAGGCCATTCAGCGGCAGTTGGCACACTATCCTTACCATGTAGGACAAATGGTATTTATTGCAAAAATGGTGTCGCAAAAAGAATGGGAAACTTTGTCTATTGCCAGAAATAAAAGTGCCGACTTCAATTCCAAAATGTTTGGCAAATAATGGGCAATTATGTGTTGCCAAAAAATAAAAGTTTTGACACAATTATTGGGATTTAAAGACAACAATTAGCGCAAAGGATGGGTTAAATTGTGGTTTGCTCCTGTATCTTTGCAGCGCAATACCATGTCCAGACCCGTTAGAGTAAGATTCGCGCCCAGTCCTACAGGACCCTTACATATTGGTGGTGTACGCACTGCCTTGTACAATTACCTTTTTGCCAGAAAACATGGTGGCACCATGATTTTGAGGATAGAAGACACCGATCAGAACCGTTTGGTGGAAGGGGCAGAAAACTACATCATCAACAGCCTAAAATGGGTGGGTGTAGAAATAGATGAAGGCCAGGGTGTTGGCGGTCCGCATGCACCTTACAAGCAAAGTGAACGCAAGCCCATGTATGCCCAATATGCTTACAACTTGGTAGAAGCGGGGCATGCTTACTATGCATTTGATACCGAGGAGGATTTGGACAACATGCGCAAACGCCTAGAAGCCAGTGGCATGCAACCGGCTTATGATTCGGTGAGCAGAAACAGTATGACCAATTCACTTACCTTACCAGCTGATGAGGTGAAAAGCCGCATTGATGGCGGGGCACATTATGTAATTCGTTTGAAATTGCCACGCAAAGAAGAGGTGCGTTTTCATGATATAATCCGCGGTTGGGTAGTGGTAAACACGGCCCAAATGGATGATAAGGTATTGTTAAAAAGCGATGGTATGCCTACGTACCACTTGGCCAATGTGGTGGATGATTATTTGATGGGCATTAGCCATGTTATTCGGGGTGAGGAGTGGTTGCCCAGCGCGCCATTGCACGTATTGCTGTACCGCTTTTTGGGTTGGCAAGATGTGATGCCCGAATTTGCCCACTTGCCCTTGTTGTTAAAACCTGAAGGCAATGGAAAACTGAGCAAACGCGATGGTGATAGGTTGGGATTCCCGGTTTTCCCCTTGGAATATACCGATCCCCAAACCAAGGAAGTGAGCAGCGGTTACAGAGAAACGGGATATTTCCCAGATGCTGTGGCCAATATGTTGGCATTGCTGGGCTGGCATCCTAGCGACAACCGTGAGTTGTTTACCATGGAGGAGTTAATTGAAGCATTTTCTTTGGAAAAAGTGAGCAAAAGCGGGGCAAAATTCGATTTGAACAAAGCCTTGTGGTTTAATCACCATTATTTGATGAACAAGCCGGTGGAAGACATTTTGCCTTTGGTAAAACCAGAGCTTGCAACACATGGCTTGGAATCAGACGATGCCTATTTGGGCAAAGTATGTGTGCTGCTAAGGGAAAAGGTAAATTTTGCCAAAGAAATCATTAGCCAAGGCAAGTATTTTTTTACAGAAGAATACAAATTTAATGAAGAAGTGGTGAGCAAAAAGTGGAATGGCAACACCAACAATTACCTCACTGCACTGGCAGGGGTTTTTGAAAGTGAGGAAAATTTTGATGCCAACAACATAGAAAATGCATTTAAAAATTGGTGTGAAATCAACGGAGTGAAAACGGGAGAATTGATGCAGCCATTGCGTGTGGCAGTGAGTGGAGAACCCGCTGGGCCACCTGTTTTTGAGATGATATCGCTATTGGGTAAAGAATCGGTTTTGCGCAGAATACAACGTGCAACACAAAGCATACAGGCACAATCTGTCTGAAAAAACAACATTCAAAACGATAGAGTGCCTGAATTATGGGATTGAATTCCTTATTTTCGCATCTTATTTAATTTCAGCATAAAACAGCATGATGAATTTCAAGTTATTAAACAAGGTTATGGGTTGGGCATCATTTGCGATTGCCCTAGTGGTGTACACACTTACTCTGGAGCCTTCAGTGAGTTTATGGGATTGTGGTGAATTTGCCTCAGCCGCCTATAGGTTGCAGGTAGTGCATCCTCCCGGAGCACCTTTATTCTTAATGGTGGGCCGCTTGTTTTCTTTAGTAGCTGGCAGTCCTGCGGAAGTGGGATTTTGGATAAACATGTTGTCTGCCGTTTCCAGCGCCGGATGTGTAATGTTCACCTTTTGGATTACTACACATTTTGCCCAAAAAATGGTTTCTGAAGACAATGAGAACCGCAATGTATTGATTTTAGGTGCTGGTTTGGTTGCCGCTTTGAGCAACACATTCTTAGACAGCTTTTGGTTTAGCGCTGTGGAAGCAGAGGTGTACGCCATGAGTTCGTTCTTTACCGCACTTACTTTTTGGGCCATACTTCGCTGGGACAAACACAGTGAAAATCCGAACAGTGATAAATGGTTGGTGTTTATCGGTTTTATTACCGGTTTGGCACTGGGTACGCACATGTTGAACTTGCTGGTAATACCCGCAGTTTGCTTGGCTTACTACTTTAAGCGTTACGAAATCAACCGCAAGGGAATTATCTACGCCTTGTTGGCAGCCATGTTTACACTGGGCTTTATTATGAAAGTCATCTATCCTGGAATTCCATGGTTGATGGCGAATATGGATCGTGCATTTGTAAACAGCCTTCATTTGCCATTTTACAGTGGTTCTATTGCTGCCATCCTGCTTATTTTTGGTGGTATGGGTTGGTTGCTGTACTACACCCACAAAAACGGAAAACGCAACTGGAACATTTACGTTTTGGCCATGCTTTTTGCCATTATTGGTTACAGTTCTTATGCCATGGTAATCATCAGGTCTTTGGCCAATCCGGCGATTGACATGAACAATCCTGAAGATCCCTACAAATTTTATGGGTACATCACCCGTGAGCAATATGGTGATAGGCCCTTGGTAAAAGGTCCTTATTTTAATGCCCCCGGACCGGTGGATTATGTAGATAAAGGAACCCGTTATTACAAAGGCAAAGACAAGTACGAGGTTGGAGGAAAAATTCAAGAACCTGTTTACCAAGAAGGCTTCGATGTACTTTTTCCACGTATGGGAAAATCCAATAAACCCGGCGATGCTAGGGGTTATAGGCAATACAGTGGCATGGGTGATGTGCAAGATCAAATTGATGCACTGAAAAATCAAGGCAAACTCACCGCCGCACAAGAGGAAGAATTGCAAATGTTGGAATACCAAAAACCAACCTTTGGCAACAACATCGAATTTTTTGTAAACTACCAAATCATGTACATGTACATGAGGTATTTTGCTTGGAATTTTATAGGAAGATTTAACGACCAACAAGCAGTAAGCGGTAATACCCGTTTTGATGGAAATTGGTACAGCGGAATTCCATTTATCGACAATTCAATCACTGGCCCCAGCAAGGGAATGCCTGATTATTATAAATACCAGAAAGCGCGAAATGCCTATTTCTTTTTGCCGCTTATTTTGGGAATTTTGGGATTGATATTCCATTACAGAAAATCGAAATTGGATTTTTGGCTAGTAATGGTGTTGTTCTTGTTTACCGGACTGCTGATTAACGTGTACATGAACCAGCCGCCATATGAGCCGCGTGAAAGGGACTATGCGTTGGTAGGTTCGTTCCAAACATTCTGTATATGGATAGGTTTGGGGGTAATTGCGGTAGCAGATATGCTGAAGAAATACCTCAATAAAAACTCGGCAATTGTGTCGGCTGCAGCTTGCACATTATTGGTGCCTGTAAACATGGGTTACCAAGGTTGGGATGACCACGACCGTTCAAAACGCACCATTGGTATAGATTTGGCCAAAGACTTTTTGGGCAGTTTGGAACCCAATGCCATTCTGTTTTGTAATGGTGATAATGATACTTACCCATTGTGGTATGCACAAAACGTAGAAGGTTTTAGAACCGATGTACGGATTATTAACGAAAGCTTGTTGCCTACGGAGTGGTACAGCAGCGTGCTTTTGGATAAGGTATTGAATTCAGAACCTTTGCCACTTACGGTAACCAAAGCAGATTTGCAAACGGGCAGTTTTGACTATGGTATTGAAGTAGACCGCAATTTGTACAAAAAACCAAGGCCTATGAGGCAGTCTATTAAGGAGTTATTGGCATCAAACAGCCATGGCACTTCAAGGGATTTTTGGCATGGTGGCAGCTGTTATATTAAAGTAGATAAAGAAGCTGTGAAAAAAGCAGGTGTTGTAAATCAAAAAGATTACGGCCAAATTGTGGACAGCATTTCTATCAATATTGGGGGTGGCTATTTGAGCAAAGGAGATTTGGTGGTGTACGACCTTATTGCTACCAATGCAGAGCAAGGTTGGAAACGCCCCATCTATTTCACCTCTGTGAGTGGATATGATTTTAACTACCTAAACCCATACATGCAGTTGGAAGGATTGGTTTACCGATTTGTTCCTATTCGCGGTGGTGTAGGCAGTCAGAATGAGCCAAGCAAAATTGCAGATTACCAGTTGTACGACAATTTAGTAAACAAATTTAAATACTACGGCATGAAGGAAAAAGAAGGCTATTTCCTTGATGACAAAGCGGCATATGTGCCCAATGATTTGCAACGTTATGCATTGTTGTTGGCTGGAAACTATTATCAAGACATTACCCAGTATGAAAATGCGAAGAAGGCTGTGGATAGTGGTAAAACATTGAACCCACCTGCAGGATATGCCGATATAGCTACCTACTTAAAAACCATGGGAGATTCAGTGCCGGTGTACCGCCAACGTGGGGTAGCAGCATTGAATAAAATCCTTACCGAAATACCAGAGAAAGTAATGCCTATGCGTAGGGATATGAAAACCGAGTTTGGCATTTTGCTGGTGCAGTTGGGCGATGAAAAGAATGGCAAAAAAGTGCTGGATGCGGCTATGGAAGACAACGTTCAATTTGCAAGGTACTTTGCTCGCTGGGAGGACAAAGAATGGGCTGCTAGAGAAATACAAAACAGCAATTACTTGATTAAAAGAATAAAAGATTTCTGTAAGCAAGAAGGCAAAACCGATTGGTTGAACTTCTACAGTCAGAAAACATCGGGCATTTAAAAATAAAAAACAGTACAGGGCCCCGCCCCGCATCGGCTTAGCCGAGACGGGGCGGGGCCTAATATTTTACATGAAAAACACCTCATTCGTATACGGCATTAGGCCTGTAATGGAAGCCTTGGAAGCCGGCAAAACCATTGATAAAGTTTGGATTCAAGAAGGCCAGCTGGGCGGACAATTAAAAGAAATATTGTCGACCCTTCACAACCGCCGCATTATTTGGAAACAAGTACCACAAGAAAAATTGTACTCATTGGTAGGTGGCAACCACCAAGGAATTGTAATTGCCATTTCAGCAGTAGAATTTGCCGAGGTGGAAAATGTAGTGGCTGAGGCTTTTGAAAAAGGGCTAGATCCATTTATTCTTGTATTGGATGGGGTTACGGATGTGCGCAATTTTGGCGCCATTGCCAGAACCGCAGCTTGTGCTGGTGTGCATGCCATAGTGGTGCCTGAAAAAGGCGGTGCTGCCATCAATTCTGATGCAGTAAAAACATCGGCAGGTGCTTTGTTAAAAATTCCCATTTGCCGCACAAGATCATTACACCATACCTTAAAGTCACTGAAGAATTCAGGTTTAAAAATTGCAGGCGCTACCGAAAAAGGTGCCGATGCATTTTACAAATGCGATTTTACAGGACCCTTGGTGATTGTAATGGGCGGTGAAGAGGATGGACTGAGTGCCGATGCCTGGAAAATGTGCGATTTGAAGTTTAGAATTCCACTTAGCGAATTTGGTGTAGGTTCTTTAAACGTTTCTGTAGCAGCAGGACTCGCCATGTACGAGGCTGTAAGGCAGAACTTACAAGAATAATACTTGTTGCTTTAGCAGGATATTCCCCAAAACATCATAAACTACCAAAATGCCAAGTGCAGATTTGGAAGCTGGAATGAAGCTTTCACCCTGGTTTTCACTTAGTAGATATTCGGCCAACAATCGGCCCGACAAATCGAACATCTGTGCGTTTTTAATTGCCAGGTTTTTTGGGTTTTTCAGCATCCAGCCCTCCTTGGTTTGGGCCAATTGCAATCCTGAATTGAAGATGTTTTTTCTAGATACCGCAAGCCTGCTGTTGCTAAAACTGGCCCCAGTAAGCAAAGGGCTGCCACTTACCGGCAGAAAAACCGGACTGTTATAAGCATAAGGATTTTGCAGTTTTAAATCTCTTGGAGAAGTGAAGGTATTGTTACTTCGGCTGGCATCCAGTAGCCAGTTGTTTTTATCAAAATTGGGCCAAGTTTGTGCAAACCTGTTGAGGGTATCAATATTGGTGGTTTTGTTGCCAGCGAGCACATTGTTTTCAAATAAAATGGCCCCAGTATTTAAAGAAGATGCCACACCTGGTCCATCGAGTACCAATCCTTTAGGGTAACCGGCAAAGGCTGAATTGAAAATGGCACCACGCCCAT
The DNA here is from genome assembly GCA_020853295.1 of Bacteroidia bacterium. Classification (GTDB taxonomy): domain Bacteria; phylum Bacteroidota; class Bacteroidia; order NS11-12g; family UBA955; genus JAGXTF01. The sequence continues at coordinate 13,608 of JADYZD010000252.1, forward strand.
TCCTTTTAAAATGTATGGCATACCTGTAGTTGCTGTTGTAAGTGGTGCTAGAAAGCGTAAGTGGACCTAAGACAGTAAGATTGGAAAGGGTGGGGTCGGTAAATGGGGTGGCATTGGTGGCCAAAGCATCGTTCTGAATTTCAATACCACTGCTGCCTTTAGGACTGGCTTTGGTGGAATCGCGCAGCACAACAGCAAACTGAATGAGACCGCGGTAACCCATATCTATGGTTAGGTCTGAATTGTATCCGCGGTGCATAATTAGGTGGCGCAAACGTGCGGTACCACCAGCAATGTGGATACCATCGTTTCCACAAAAACTGAGTTGTATGTGGTGCAAAGTGGTTTTGCGTCCCACACCACCCAGCATCAGTCCGCTGATTTCCTTATCTGGCTGGTATTGCACTCCCGCAAATTCTATGCGCGTGTAGGTGATACTGCCACTGCTGTCATCATCATCATTGCCCCCAAAAACACCATCTCCATTGGCATTGTTGATTCCAGCCCCAATATCTGAAGTACCGGTTTGGGCATTTATTTTGGCATTGCCAAGCATCACAATTCCGCCCCAATCGCCATAAGCCCTAGAACCCGAAGCTTCAGATGAAGTGAAAATTATGGGCTGGCTCTCTGTTCCATTGCAAATAATTTTTGCACCCCTTGTTATGATCAGTGCCGATGCTGTAAGCACATCACAGCGAATAATGGTGCCCGGTTCTATTGTAAGTGTGGCATTGTTTTTTACATACACATACCCTTTTAACAAATAGGTTTTACTGGCAGAAAGGGTGGTATTGCTGGTGATAGCACCTTGTAATAAGGTGCTTCCGCTGGGGTAGCTTGTAGTTCTTGGATTCCAGTTGGACCAATTCGCTGTCCAGTCTTCAGTGCCGAATGCTCCAATGTAGGTGGTATTCGAAAAGAAATTCTGAGCCTTGGCAAAGAAGGTAAAAAAGCACAACAATATGTAGAATAAAATGCGCAAATGAATTTACTTAATGCGGTAGGTAAAGTTCAACAACACCAGTGGGGCGGTTTTCATGCGGTTTACCACTTTATCCGTTTTTTTATAACCATGTTTGTCGTCGGCATTTTGATACAGCACAAAATCTTGGAACAACACATCGCCCAAGGTGAGTTTAAACTCAGCACGTTGGCTCATGGCTTTAGATATTTGCAAATCCAGAACATGTCTGGGTTTCTCATAAAAATCTGGGTAATTGGTGGTACCTACAGAATACAATCGTGGTCCAATGGTGTTGTAATTCACGGCAAATGAAACGCCTCTGGCCCTGTTGTTATAATACAATCCCCAGTTGATGATATAAGGAGATTGGCCTTGTAAGGGCCTGGCCACATTTGCGGCTTTGCCTGAACTGTCGATATACTGAAAGCGCACTTCAGAAAAAGTGTAGGCCAAATTGCCCGACATTTCAAAATTGCGCAGCTTGTAAGCCACTTTTTTAAGTTTGTATCTAAATTCCATTTCAGCCCCATAAACGGTAGCAGCTGCTGCATTTTTATATTGTATGCTGCGAACAGGGTCTTGGCTTACCAATGAAACCATTTGTTCTACAGGGTTTTTAAAATCTTTGATAAAGGCACCAACCGAAAACGATTGTCCATCTCCAGGAAAGGTTTCATAGCGAAAATCGAAGTTGTTGATGTTGCCGCTTTTTAAGGTATCGTTACCTACAATGCTTACAAAATTGATAAAATCAAAATAGCTAAAGGGGCTAATTTCCCTAAAATCAGGACGGGTAACAGTGGCCGCATAGGAGAACCGCAAATTCGACCTTTGGTTGAGCAATAAGGTTAAAGCCAGACTGGGAAGGATATTTAGGTTGTCGATTTTTGGGGTAATTTTACCAATACCAGATTTCTCCGTTTTCATAATTTGGTAGAATTTTTCAATGCGCACACCTCCCGTAATTCTAAAAAATCTGTCGATAATATTGTCGGCCATAATGTAGCCAGCATGTAGGGCAGAATTGCCGGTATAGGAGTAGCTTGGGTCTTCAATTTCATCGTACCTAAAACCATCTCCACCCATATTTTCTGGTGCAAAAATAAATTCAGGAGCCAATTGTTTTAATGAATCAGGGGTATCAAATGAATTGTCTACAACCGAGAGCACGCGGGCTTTAAACTCACGGTTTTTTATTTGGTGAAAACCTCCAATTTTAATATCCGTTTTATACCGATCGGCGAGAAAAGATTTTAAAAAAGAATAGCCTGCAAACCGAATGTTTTCTTGCATTTGGGTGTACATTTTGCCTGCATTTGCAAAGGAAGCACCAGGGCCTATTGCAGCCTTAAACGGGTCGTTTGTACCCATATTTCTGGTGTACAACAAGCGCCTGTAATCAGGGGCGTTGCGGTTTACCACTTGTGCACTTGCATCCCATTTAAACTTCACTTCCCAAGCCGGAATAAAATGGTCGCCAGAAAGTTGGCTACCCAAGAAATAGTTGTACGAATAATTCATTCCCCAACTTCTTTCCTCAGAGCCCCTTTCAAAATCTGTACCTGTGCGCACATTGTTTTCTTCGAAAGCGTTGTTGTTTACAAAGTTTCTCCAAGTAATTTTATTCTTCTTATTTACTTTAATGGCAAAATTGAGGATACCACCCAATAGTACATTATCGGTAAATTGCTTATCGGTATATTTTCTGGTATTGGCACTGGTATTAAACTCAGCACGGTCAATAGAATTGATTCTTTTTAGATTGGAATAACTGAGTGCAAAGAGCACACCAGTAGGCCTGCCGCTAAACAAAAAACGGGAGCTGTTAGAAAATTGAAATTGCAAAGCAGGAAGGGTAGTGCTGCTTTTTAATCCCCAATCGTTTTCAAACTTTTTGCTGAATGCTGCCCGTTCTGCACGGGTTAAATTGGCCATATAATCACCCGAAGCGGGCATGCCACTGGGAAGCAACCTTCCTGAATTTCCAAGGCCAGCAAAATCGGCGCCTTTATTGGTTTGCCAACTTGCTTGTTTGCCCACAGTATTGGTATAACCCCCAAATCCCAGCGAAAAGGTTTGTACATTTTCATCGGGCACATCCCTCATATTCACCAGCAAAACGGCACCAGCAAATTCTCCAGGCTGGTCGGGCATCCCTGATTTTAACACCAACAAATTGTCGAGCAAATTTGAGGGAATTACATCAAATGCAAATGATTTTCTATCTGGTGTGGTAGAGGGCATAGGCACCCCATTCAACATGGCCAGATTGTATCGGTCGGACAAGCCACGAACAATTGGATATTTATTGTCTTGAATGGCTATTCCACTCACGCGGCGCAGCACTTCGGCAGTATTTCTATCGGGTGTGGTTTTAATGGTTTCTTGTGAAACACCGTCCATAATGGAGGGTGAGCTTTTTCTTTCAGATGCCACACCGGCATTGTTGTTTTTTTGTGGTTTTCTGGCAGTAATAACGGCACCTGTAAGTACCTTCACACTGTCGAACATGGCGATGCGCACCACTGTAATTTCATTGGCTGAAACCCTTAGTAAGGGCACATAAGTGGTTTTGTGGTTGGGTTCCCGCAGTTCTAAAGAATAAATACCGGGTTCTATTCCGCTGAACAAAAAGCGACCTTCTACATCGGTTGCATCGTCAATCAATCCAGGTTTTAGAATTACCTGAACACCCACCAATTCTCTGCCAGTAATGGCGTCGGTTACCGCACCGGCCAAGCCACCTGCCTGGGCCTGAACACGGTATTGAATAAAAAGCAGTAAAACTGCCGTAATTAATACCCTCATGAATGTGAAATTCACTTGCAATATGCATGTTTTTTGTGGTTTAAAAAAGCACAAACCGCCTACTGTATGGTTAATTGAACACTTATTTCCTTTTTTACCTGCACTTTTTCTTTGTGTTTTTTACAAAGTTCAAACCCATTTGTGTGTATTATCTTTGCGCACCTTTTTCAATATGCTACCCATTCAAATGGTAGACCTACAAACCCAGTATGGTCGACTAAAAAACGAAATAGACACTGCCATTCAAAAGGTTTTACAATCTGCTGCTTTTATTAAAGGTCCTGAAGTAGCGGCTTTTGAAACTGAACTTCAAGACTTTACAGGTGCCAAACATGTAATTGCCTGTGCCAATGGAACCGATGCCTTGCAGTTGGCATTTATGGCCCTAAAACTCCAACCCGGAGATGAAGTTATCACCCCCTCATTTAGCTATGCGGCCCTGGCAGAAGTGTTGCATTTGTTGCACCTGAAACCCGTGTTTTGCGAAGTAGATGCAAAAACATTTTTATTGGACCCGGAGCAAATAGAAAAGCATATTTCTCCCAAAACCAAAGCCATAGCACCGGTGCATTTGTATGGGCAAATTTGCGATATGGATGCCATTATAGCCATTGCAACAAAGCACCAATTGCCAGTGGTGGAAGATACAGCCCAAGCCATTGGAGCAGTGTATACTTTTAAAAATGGCGAAAAAAAACAGGCAGGTACCATGGGAGCCATTGGAACCACCTCTTTTTTCCCTTCAAAAAATTTGGGCTGTTATGGTGATGGTGGTGCGGTGTTTACCAATGACGACCAATTGGCCAAACAATTAAAAATGGTGGCCAACCATGGCCAACCCCAAAAATATGTCCATGAGGTGATTGGAATCAATTCCAGACTCGATACCTTGCAGGCTGCAATTTTGCAGGTAAAATTGAAATATTTAAAGGAATTTGAAGCCAGCAGAAATGCAGTGGCAGATGCTTATGATGCGGTATTAGAGGGTATTGATGGAATTTCTGCACCAATAAGAAATGCAGATTCTACCCATGTGTTTCACCAATATACGGCAGTTTTAAAAGATGCTGCAGACCAAAAACCATTGATGGAATACCTAAAATCTCAAGGCATTCCCAGTATGATTTATTACCCCACGCCGCTGCACAAACAGCAAGCATATGCCCAACATATCAGCATGCCGCTTACCGAGGATTTGTGCACCAGGGTAATTTCATTGCCCATACATACAGAAATGGCGGCTGACCAACTTCAGCACATTACTACAACAATAAAAGCGTACTTTAAAGCATGAAATTAAGTGTTATAGGCACAGGATATGTAGGTTTGGTTTCAGGAACCTGCTTTGCAGAAACAGGCAATTCAGTTATCTGTGTAGATATTGACAAAAACAAAGTAGAAAAACTTCGCAATGGGGAAATTACCATTTACGAGCCTGGCTTGGAAACCTTGTTTAACAGAAATCTAAAAGAAGGCAGGTTACAATTTACTACCGATTTGGCAGAAGCCATAAACAATAGTGATGTGGTGTTTTTGGCATTGCCCACCCCTCCTGGTGAAGATGGAAGTGCAGACCTACAATATGTGTTTGGTGTGGACAAAGAAATTGGTAAAATATTGTAGCCCGGCGATTATAAAATTATTGTAGACAAAAGCACAGTTCCTGTAGGTACTGCCGATAAAGTAAAACAGGCCATAAGGGAAAATTATTCGGGTGATTTTGATGTGGTAAGCAATCCAGAGTTCTTGCGCGAAGGGGTGGCTGTAGAAGATTTTATGAAACCCGACCGTGTGGTAATTGGGGTGGAATCGGAAAAAGCCAAGACCTATATGTCTGAACTTTATGCACCCTATGTGCGACAAGGAAATCCTATTGTGTACATGGATTTGCGCAGTGCGGAACTCACCAAATACGCAGCAAACAGTTTTTTGGCCGCCAAAATCAGCTTTATGAATGAAATCAGCCGCTTGTGCGAATTGATGGATGCTGATGTAGATATGGTAAGGTTGGGAATGGGCTCAGATGGGCGCATAGGCAAACGGTTTTTGTTCCCCGGTATCGGATATGGAGGAAGCTGTTTTCCCAAAGATGTAAAAGCATTGGTGCATTCAGCGTCGGGAGTGGGTTATGATTTTAAAATTTTAAAAGCAGTAGAAGATGTAAACAATGCTCAAAAATTGGTGTTGATTCCAAAAATTACCCAAAGGTTTGGCCTTGATCTTACTGGCAGAACCATTGCTATTTGGGGTTTGGCATTTAAACCCAACACCGATGATATTAGAGAAGCACCCGCCCTTGAATTGATTCAGCACCTGCAAAAAATGGGTGCCAAAATCAATGCATTTGACCCTGAGGCTATGGAAAATGTGAAACGCCAATTGGGCGACACCATTACTTTCTGCAACTCACCGTACGAAGCAACAGAAGGGGCAGATTTTTTGGTAATTGCCACAGAATGGCCTGAGTTTAGAACTCCAGATTTTGATAAATTGGTTGCCGGTTTAAAATCAAAAGTTATTTTTGATGGGCGCAATGTATTTGAGTTGGAAGCCATGAAACGCAAGGGCTTTGAATACTATAGCATAGGTAGAAAAACGGTATAAAGCCGTATTTTTCAAAATTGCTATCTAGCATGGGAATAGTACCTTTGCAAAGAATATGAGCAGAAAACGTGTATTGATAACAGGCGCCGCAGGATTTTTAGGTTCCCATTTGTGCGACCGATTTATTAAAGAAGATTTTCATGTTATCGCTATGGATAACTTGATTACTGGTGACCTTAGAAACATTGAACACCTGTTTAAGCTCGAGAATTTTGAATTCTACAACCACGACGTTTCCAAATTTGTACATATTCCCGGTGAGCTGCATTATATCTTGCATTTTGCCAGTCCAGCCAGCCCTATCGATTATTTAAAAATCCCCATTCAAACCCTTAAGGTAGGTTCATTAGGTACCCACAATCTTTTGGGATTGGCCAAAAGCAAAAATGCCCGCATCTTGGTGGCCAGTACCAGCGAAGTGTATGGCGACCCAGCTGTGCATCCGCAAAATGAGGAATATTGGGGCAATGTAAATCCTGTAGGCCCTAGAGGTGTATACGATGAAGCCAAGCGTTTTCAAGAAGCCATTACCATGGCTTACCATACTTTTCACCAATTGGAAACCCGTATAGTGCGCATTTTTAACACTTACGGACCCCGCATGCGCCTAAACGATGGCAGGGTTTTACCAGCATTTATTGGACAAGCTTTGCGCGGTGAAGACCTTACCATTTTTGGTGATGGCAGCCAAACCCGCAGTTTTTGCTATGTAGATGACCTGGTAGAAGGCATTTACCGCTTGCTGATGAGTGATTATGCTTATCCTGTAAACGTGGGAAATCCCGATGAAATTACCATTTCAGAATTTGCTGAAGAAATTATAAAACTAACCGGTACCACACAAAAAGTGGTGTACAAAGACTTGCCTGTTGATGACCCAAAACAAAGGCAACCCGATATTACACTCGCCAGAGAAATATTAAAATGGGAACCAAAAATTTCAAGGTCTGAAGGTTTGGCCATCACCTACGATTATTTTAAAAGCCTGTCTAAAGAGCAACTGTACAAAGAGGCCCACCACAAAGATTTTAATAAATACACCACCAAATAATTTTGGGATTAGAAATTGTATTTTAATCCAAAAAACAAGGCCCTAGGTGTGGAAACCAGTGAAACCCTATCCACTCCATTGTTCAATAGGTTGTTATTGATAGTGGTAAAACCGAAATTGCTTTCTATTGTAAAATCAAATTTGCGGTTGATGGCAGCCAGGTAAAATATATTTAAATTTAAACCTCGGGTATTTAAGTTTAAATTCCTAAAATAAGACCTATCCAAGGTATAAGGTTTGTTTACGATTTCGCTATTGCCAGTGCTTTTGTAGATGGTTTGATAATTGGTGCCTTTAATATTCATATTCCAAGCATAGGTAAAACCAAAGCCCAAGCGGCTTCTTTTGCTTATTTTGCCCACAAAACCCATCCCAATTCCGAGTTGCCTTAGGGTATGAAAATGAATGGAATCGTGGTAATAATCCCCATTGATGGTGTCGTATACATTGATGTATTGTCGCCTTAAATTAAATGCGTTTAATCCACCTTTTAAATAGAAAAAAGTATTGGCACTCAATTGCCTTTCTACACCCACATTAAAATTCATTTTTCGGTAAAATGCCCCAGGGTAAATATTGAATGGATCATTTACTGCAAACAGCATAAAATACTTGTTTCTGTAGTTGTTTGGGCTCATGATAGATGCATTTCTATTGGGTGCCTTTAAGTTTCGCTGATCAATAAAATAAGGTATTGGAAATGCACCAATTTTTAATGAATAAATAGAATTAAAATATTGGGGTGCAACTGTGCTATTTGCAGTTTCCGCCTGCAATATGGGTGCAGAAACAACTGCCTCAGCGGAATTTATTTCTGCTGGATTTTGAATTATTTCTGTGGGATTATTTACAGCAGGAATGGTAGAGGTGACAGCACTTGCAAAGTTTGGTGCCCCAACTGCAGGGGTGAATTGACGGGGTTTTGCAGAACCTGTTGTAGAAGTTATTGATGTGGGCTGCTCATTAGCAAAAACAGTATCGGTAGGTATTGGCGCAATAGCAGGCAGCACAGTATTGTTGTTTTGAATAGGCTGTTTTTGACCCATTTTGATACTGCCATTTGGTGTATTGAAAACCGAATATGCAATGCCTGAAGCCACCAATAGTATGGCCATTGTGCCCATAAACCACCAAATAAAGCCGCGCTTTTTTTTCTTTTTATTCAAAAATAAATCATACGCAGTATCTACGGGCACCATAGGTATGTCAAAGGATTCCATGGCCTGCTTAATCTCATTATTGAATTTATTTTCTGGCATATACCTCCTTCCTGCGTTGCAATTTGGCTTTGGACCTGTGCACGATTTGTCTTGAATTTTCGGGACTAATATTTAATAAATCAGCAATTTCTTTATGCGAATAATCTTCCAATATATGCAACACCATTACCACCCTTTCCATGTCCGACAATTCTTTTAGCATCATTTCTACAGTATTGTTTGGCAATTCATATTCTGCATCTAATGCAGCTGGAATGGACTGCACACTTTCATCGGCAATGTCTACAAAAAAGCGCTTTTTTAAACGGTGGTGGTCAATGCATTTGTTGATGATGATGGTGCGTATCCACTTTTCAAAGGTGGAAATTTCATTTACTGTGTGCAGTTTTTTAAAAATGGTGATAAAACCGTCGTTCACAATTTCTACCGCTACATCGGTATTTTTTACATTATAATATGCCAACCTATACAATTTTTCGTAGTATTTATAGTAAAACTCCTTTTCAGCCTTAGGATTATTTTGTATGCATTCTGCTATTAATTTTTCCAGAGACATTAAGTGGGTTAGCGCAACAAATGTAAGGTAGAACTGTTTGAAAAAGAAGCTTCACTGGCAGCCAGTGTGCCGCTTACGAATACAGCATATACCCCATTTGCACATTCTGTATTGTTGGTGGTTCTGCCATTCCAGCCTTTTCTAATATTGGACTCCTCAAATATTTTTTGTCCCCATTGGTTGAATATTTCAATTTTTAAATTTTCAATTCCGAGGCTGCTTTCCAATTTAAATTCGTCATTTAATCCATCATTGTTTGGGGTAAATGCGGTGGGAATGTATACCCCACAAAGCTTGTTGCCAATTTCTACAGTCACTTCTTTTTCGGCTGCGCCACAGAAATTTACTGCATTTATTTTTATTATTTCGGTTGATTTTACCTCATATATATTGGAGTTATTTGTTTGGTTCCAGGTGTATTTGGTTTTTAAATCCTTGTTTTCAAAAACCACCTTTTCTCCTGCACAGGGCAGTATGGTATCGTTAAACGGAATGCTGGGCTTGTTTAATAGATCTACATGAATATTGTGGTTTATTTTGCAGAAATTGGCATTTATTAATTGCAAATTATAAGTGCCTTTTTGGTTGATATCCCTAATTTTTTGTGTTGAATTGTTGTCTTCCCAAAGGATTTCATCTGCATTGCTACTTAAATCCATATGCAGCAAAACAGCGGCGCAAAAAATGGTGTCGGTAAAAGTTGGTGGCAGCGGCATGTTTATTTTCTCCACCTGCAAAGAGTCTTTTAGGGTGCACTTTGCAGCATTTAAAGTAAGCACATAATTTCCACTGGCCTTAGCGGTGTATTGCACACCTTGGTGTCCGTTGTTCCAAGTATAATTTACCCCTTGCAGCGGATTTTTTACTTTGATCACCACAGAATCTCCATCACAAAAGCGGCTGTTTCCTTCTAAGCTGTAATTGGATTTGTCGATGATTTGAATATTTACGGTATCTTTTTCTACACAAATACCGGTTGTTTTTTTCAGAATATAAGTCCCCTGAGTAGATGCAATGGTTTGGGGATTTTGAATACCGCTGCTCCAAGAATAACTGGATTGCTTGTTGAAATTGAGGTCTTTTAGCACCAAATCTTGTTTGGTACACAACACAGTGTCGTTAATCAATTTAATGGGGGGAAGCTCCACCATTTCAAACCTAGAGAACAGGGTTACTGCGCGCAAAGAGGTGGATTTCATCATCGCTGTTAATGTGGTTTTCTCATCATCTAAATTTTGTCCTAAAAATTTGTTCAGCACCGGATATGCAACAACGTTAGGGTAAACACTGCCTAAAAACACATAATTTTCATGGCCCGTGGCTTGGTACGTGTATTCTAGTGTTACCCATTGGTTAAGTGCGCCGTTGATATATGCATTGGTGCATACGGCCTTTACAAAATGGTTTTGCACTCCGGTGGCAGAATCCAAATATTCCCATTTGATATTGCTGTCGCGGGCAAGGATAATATCGGGTACAAATTCTTTTTGCAAATATTCAGACTGCGTATACACCCAACTCCAATTGGCATTGCCAGTGGAAATGGTATCGTGGCATTTTGGGTGCCAAACGGTAACATAAAATTTATAACAAATTCCTTTTTTTAAGGGTTGTTCTAAATTTTTACGCATAATGTCGGTCTGTTTTAGAAAGTAGTGAAACAAAGTTCCATTGTTGCCAAACAATTGAAAGCTGGTTTTCTTTTGAAATTGGTAAGCGCTTTCGTGGTCTTGGGTCATCATTACCACAGGTCTGTTGAATGGAGTTGGGGTTACCGTGGCAATTTTTTTAGAGCTGGTGGTTTGAAACAGTATTATGGGGAACCGCAAAGGGTCGATGTCATTCCCAGGCACTACAGTTTGGTACATGTAGCTAGTGGTTTTTGAATAATTGGGTTTGTTGATGGTAATTATTTTCCAATTGTTTTGGGTATAAAATTTAGAAAAATAATCGGGGTTTGATGCGATGCTGTTGAATGAATCCGTAAGCGCAGTTTGTGCCTTAGCATGATAAATACCTGCAGTGGTTATAATTAAAAGCAAGGTATAAATACGGATTTTCATAGCAGAAAATTTAAATCAATTATTGGGCACCAAGTTTATACCTTAATCCAAGTTGCAACAATGTGCCAGTGTTTCCCACCATGGCATCTGCGCTAAAATGCCGGTTTAAATTGTAGGAAATACCTGCTACAATTTGCAAGGCAGGTTCTATTTTTTTGTCTTGTACAAAACCAAAATTTTTGGTGGTGTAGTAATTGGTATTTTCGTCGTTATTGGTGTTGTAAGAACCAGTGTATCTTGCACCCAAACCTACGGAATAGAATCCTTGAAAGTGTTTCTTTTGAAGTACTACATGTTCAAATTCCATTAAAAATTTATACCTGTTTACCACATAATTATCAATAACATGTTTGGTTACAAAGCCTGAGGTAGAGTCGATAAAATCTGCGCCCAATTTGCTGTGGGAGTAGCTAATAGAAGGACCGAAATGAACATTATTTCCATCTTGATTTACCAACCATTTTGCATATATGCTATTGATATTGGTAAATGTTTGATATTCCATCCCCACAAAGTCAAATACTTTTTTAGCAACAAATTTTTGTGGATTTAGCACGCCATAACTCAGCTGAATGGAGCTTACAAATGGCTTTGCAGCTGTCTGTGCCTTGGCATTGAGCACGCACAATATGGACAGTGCAACACTTAAAAAAACATGCTTTTTCATAAAATGGTTATTTGTTTTTTAAAGTGTATACCAAGCCTATTTGTCCAATACTTTTTGCCAAACCAAACTCGGCGTAGGCAAATAAATAGCCAGTAATATTTAATTTGGCACCCAAAGTGGTTTCGAAACCCAAAGTGTATTTGTTTTTTAAACGAACTGGATTGTAATTGGGAGAGTAATCGGTGTATTTAACTGAC
>JADYZD010000253.1 GCA_020853295.1 Bacteroidia bacterium
CAATGTATTGCACAGATTTCTGCTCAGCGCTGCATCAAGAAATGCAGGGTTATGTCAGGGTATCTGCTGCTGGAAGCAATGTTCCTCTATCTTTTTCCACTGGAACAAATAATGGAGAGGAAAGCAAAAAATAATTTGCCTACTTTCTGATTAAATGTAAAAAAGGGGAGTAACCCTCCCCTTTTTTATTTTTAAAAAGCAGTAAAATTCTAAGAATATGACGGAGATTCCAGTATTAAAAAGATGGTCAAGAATAATAATTCTAATCTGCTCCCTAGCAATGATTGGAGGTTATTTTTTCAGCGTTTGGTATATAGATTTGGATGCACCACAATATCCTGAAGGCTTGGGCTTGGAAATTTGGGTCAATGGATTAAAGGGAGATTTGTCTTCAATTAACAACCTAAACCACTATATAGGAATGTCAACTTTGCATACAGAAGAATTTGTGGAATTTGCCATTTTGCCTTACCTATTAGGAGTAATGATAGCAATTGGAGTTTTGATTTCTTGGACGGGTTCTCGTCGTGGTCTTTTTTGGTATTTAATTTTTCTATGTTTAATTGCAGTTGTGGCTTCTATCGATTTTTGGCATTGGGAGTATGAATATGGGCATAATTTGGATCCTAAAGCGGCAATACAAATTCCTGGTATGGCTTATCAACCACCCTTTCTTGGTTACAAACAATTGTTAAATTTTACTGCCGGAAGCTTGCCAGATATTGGAGGTTACCTTATTATCGTACCTTGTACTATTATGGCCATTACTTTTGGCTATGAGAGGTACTATCGTCCTAAACACAAATAAAATTGAAATGAAAAAGCATTTAAAACTTACTTTACTGTCATTGTTGGTTTCCTGTACCACTGGTCCAGTGCCTATTAAATACGGGAAAGACAATTGTGAACTCTGTAAAATGACAATAATGGATAATAAATTCGGATCAGAAATTATTACCGATAAAGGGAAAGTGATGAAGTTCGATTCTGATGAATGTATGCGTGATTATTATAACAAGGAAAAACCAAAATTGGGAAGTGTATTGGTTACGGATTTTAATAAACCAGGTACTCTAATTGATGGTAAAACCGCTTACTATATTCACAGTGATAAAATGAAAAGCCCCATGGGAGGCAATCTGGGTGCATTTGCAAGCAAAAAGGATGCAGACGAGGCGAGCAAGCGATTTCCAGGAGATATTTGGACTTGGGAAAAATTGATATCCCAATAGAATTATGCGAATATTCAAATTCTTTTTTTTCTTTTTATTCTCTGGAATTTATTGTGCAAATGCAAGAACCATTCAAGTATGTAAATCTTGTGAAATTTCGAATCTTGAGACTGCCGTAGAACTAGCTCAGGATGGCGATGTAATAAGAATTCAAAAAGGCACTTACAATATAAATAACCTTGAAATTAACAAGAAAATTCGGCTCATAGGGGAGGATTTTCCAATTTTGGATGCAGGGTTTAAAGATGATGGTTTGCTCGTAACAGCTGATGGTGTTGAAATATATTCGATAGAAGTTCGCAATACCAAAAGGGGCAATCTCAAGGATTTTTCTGGCATACGCATAGATGGTGCCGATAACGTAATTGTTTGGGGCGTTAGAATTTATAATGCCTTTTTTGGTGTGTATTTGAGTAATTCAAATAATGCATTGATTTATGGAAATGTTTTGGTTGGAATAGCGCCCGATCAAACCAGCAGTGGTGATGGAATTCGCCTTTGGAAATGTAGAAATGTAAAAATAATTAAAAATTATGTTTCTGGTCATAGGGATGGAATTTATTTTGAATTTGCCTATAATGGTGAAATAAAAAACAATAAAAGTATAAAAAATTTGAGGTATGGCTTGCATTTTATGTTTAGCGATACCAATTGGTTTGCCGATAATCTATTTACACATAATGGTACAGGTGTGGCAGTAATGTACTCTAGCCATATCACTATGCTTAGGAATGGGTTTTATCAAAATTGGGGTTCTGCGTCTTATGGAATGCTATTGAAAGATATTAAAGACAGCAGAATTCAACAAAACATGTTTAAAATGAACACCATTGCACTTTATTTTGAAGGATCTAGTCGTGTAAAAGTGGATAGCAATTCCTTTATGGAAAATGGTTGGGCATTAAAACTACTAAGCAGTTGCAGTCAGGATTCATTTTTGACGAACAATTTTATTGCCAACACCTTTGATGTCTCTACCAATGGTACATTGTTTCTGAATTATTTCCACGAAAATTACTGGGAAAAATATACCGGATACGATATTAATAAAGACAAAATAGGTGATGTCCCTCACCGGCCAGTAAGCATGTATTCAATGATGGTAGAAAATATGCCATTCGTTATATTTTTTATGCGTAGTTTTATTGTGGATTTAATGAATAAAGCGGAACAAAATATACCTTCTATTACACCAGAAAATGTGCTAGATTCTGCGCCAAGAATGCACGCATTTAAATATAATGCTTCAAGTAGTTGAACTATATAAAAAGTTTGGAAAACTCCAAGTCCTGAAAGGGATTGATGCCAGCTTTAGTCCAGGCAAGGTAACTGCTGTTATTGGGCATAATGGAAGTGGTAAAACCACCATGATTAAATGCATATTGGGTATGGTTATTCCAGATAAGGGAGAGGTTTTGTTGAGAGATGAATCTGTAGTTGGAAAGTGGAAGTACCGATCTGAACTGGGATATATGCCTCAAATAGGACGGTATCCCGATAATATGACCATGGGACAAATTTTTGATATGATGCAAGATTTGCGAAAAGGTCATAAGACAGAATTGGATAAAGAATTGGTGGAGAAGTATTGTTTAACAGAAATGTTCTATAAAAAAATGCGAACCCTTTCTGGTGGAACAAGGCAAAAGGTAAGCGCGGCTTTGGCTTTTATGTTCAATCCCCCAGTTTTAATATTGGATGAACCTACAGCTGGCTTGGACCCATTGGCTAGCGAGATATTAAAAGAAAAGATCATGGTTGAAAGGGCTAAAGGCAAAACCATTATTATTACATCTCACATTATGCCTGAAGTTGATGAATTGGCTGATGACATAATATTTATGCATGAAGGCAGCATTAAGTTTCATAAATCTATGTTAGAATTAAAAGCTGAGACAGGCGAAACCAAAATTGGAAAAGCTTTAGGTAAATTATTGAGTTAATATGTTAAAAATTACCAAATATGTTTTAATAGATATTCTTAGAAATAGAATATTATTGATGTATGCAATATTCTTATTAATTATTTCATTAAGTTTATTCAGTTTGGAGGAGGATCCTGCCAAAGCGGTTATTAGCTTGTTAAGTGTGGTGCTTATAATATTGCCATTAGTAGGTATGATATTTAGTACTACTTATTTTTACAATGCCTACGAATTTCTGGAACTTTTATTGGCACAACCGTTAAAAAGAAATACAATTTTATTGGCCCAATATATAGGATTGTCAACATGTCTGGTGCTAGCTTTCCTCTTTGGTGTAGGAATACCAGTGCTTATTTACTACCCCAATGAAATAGGGGCAGTGCTTGTTTTTGCAGGTGTAATGTTGAGTTTGTGTTTTGCTGCTTTTGCCTTTTTGGCTTCGGTAAGCACCAGGGATAAAGCCCGGGGAATTGGCCTCTCATTATTATTTTGGTTTTATTTGGCCATAATGTACGACGCCATTGTTATGGGAATTATGTATGCCTTCAGCGATTATCCATTAGAAAAAATTGTGGTTCTTTTTGCAGCACTAAATCCTATTGATTTGGCGCGAATCACTGTCCTGTTAAAATTGGATATTTCAGCGATGATGGGCTATACTGGTGCCATTTACCAAGATTTTTTTGGAAATTGGAAAGGTATTGTTTTCAGTAGCCTTGTAATGGCCATTTGGGTTGTATTGCCCTTGTGGCTATCGGTTCGGATATTTAACAAAAAGAATATTTAATACCGAGGTGGCACAAATGAAAATTCAGATTTCAGTTGCGGTAAGGTTTTTTCAAGCAGTTTCACTTCCATAGTGATGTTTTCATTGGGCCTATTGTTTATGTCTTTGGCTTGTTTGCTGATGGTTGTAGCTACATCCATGCCATTAAAAATAAAACCAAAAACAGTATAATTCTTGTCCAATCCGTGTTCGCCCTTAACATCTGTTACAATATAGAACTGAGATCCATTCGAAGCTTTTTGAGGATTGTTGTCGCGGGCGGCGCCTACGGCGCCGAAAACATGGGACAAAGAATCCTTGATTTCAGCTGGAATGGTATAGCCAGGACCGCCACTGCCATCATTGGTTTTTATGGTGTCTTTGGTATTGGGGTCACCACCTTGGATAACAAAGTCATTGATAATTCTATGGAAAGTAGTGTTGTTGTAAAACCCTTCTGCAGTCAATTTTAAAAAGTTGGCTTTGTGCAGCGGTGTGCTGTCTCGCAGCCACATATACATCACCCCAAAATCTGTAGTAATTTCAATAATGGGAAATTTTATTTCTCTTGAAATGGCTTCATAGTGCTTTTTCTTGCAGCTGGATATGCCTGAACCGCCAAATAGAAGCAAGGCAAGCGCAGTCATTAACAATGGTTTTTTAAAACGCATAGATTACAAATTAAACCAATAATTGTGAGAATAGGTGAAGGTGCAGGCCCCACAGAATTCCCTAACTTTGCATAGTGGAAAAAAATTCACGCATATATGTAGCCGGGCACCGCGGTATGGTGGGAACTAAGAGGGTATGTTTGGCTTAAGAACAATATAAATATGACTTACTTATTGTTATATTTACATAAGTCGCCTAATTTCGTTTTGTTTGGTTTATAAAATATAGCAATGATAAAACCATTATTTTTTCTAAGTATCCTAATTCCTACTTTTGGATTTTGTCAAATAGATATAAATGCCCATAGATTTTATGGCATGTCGGGAGTCAATACCCATCAGGAATTAAGGGTTTTGGCATTGCATACTCAAAATCCGATATATATAGATTCATTAAAATCAGTATATCATCTTCCTTTGATTCATTTTCGCAACTCAAATTTGAATCCATATGATACTGCTACTCATCCAATTGGGCGAACTTTGATAATAGAAAAATCCGGCAAATGCACATCCATTAACCTATTTGGAGATACGAATATTTTACCTCAATACGTTAGCCAACAATGGACCAATCTAACGTTTGAAAAAAATAAAGGAATTTTTCAGTTAAAATTGAGTTCTGTAAATTATCAAAACCTATTTGATGGTTCAAAAGATTCCATTGCTATTTTTGATTTATACAAATCAGGGCAATTGTTCAGAAAAAACTGGTATGCCGCAGGTAAGCTTTCAGGGTTATTTTCATTTAGAAACTTTAATAACTTAATTGATAGTGGCATAAATCATATAACCGTTCCCTACCGTAATCCGGACTTTAAGGACTTTGTAAATTATCAACCAGGAGACTGGATTGAGTATGTAACGCGCGATGGAAATAATGGTCCACCAGACTACATGCAAATAGAACTTTTGGAAAAAAATTCTAATAACCAAAAGGTTAAAGTGACCTTCCTTGATGTTACCAGTCAATTTCCTATATCCCCATATTTGATAGAGAAACTTACAGTTGATACCTATAATTTGGAGTTGGACAGTTGGGTAATTGGCTTGCGGGATTTCAATAAGATCAGAGAGAATTACCACCTCAAGCCACCCAGTTGTTATGGCTTAACAAAAAATGATTCAAGCTATTGGACAACTGTTTTAACATACGATACGATAAATAATCGTTTTACTTATCGTCCAAATATACTGTTAGCCAGGCCATTTGAAGATTGGTGGACAGGGTGGTCAATTACAGAGTGCATTGGCCCTGCTACTGAATTTGGGCGCGATAGAAATAGCCAGGAATTAGAACTTTGGAATATAAACAGCTATGAGTTAAAATGTGCCGGTAATTATGGGCAGAGAAGGCTAAATACAAAAGCAATACTTAAACAAAAATCAATTAGTATTTATCCAAATCCTGTACATTCTATTTTAACGGTTCAAATGCCCATCTATTATGCAAACACCTTGCTTAATATATCTGATGCAAATGGTCGAATTGTAAAGGTCGTTGAATTGCACAATTCGTTTACTGAAATTGATGTTACTACACTTCATCCGGGATTCTATTACATTGGAACAATTGATAGTATCATTAATTTGAAGTTTATAAAAACTGAGTAACATAGTTCTATAAACTTTCTTAACCACACTTATGCTTAAATAATAACAATACACAGCAAGTGGTCGTTAATTCCTAACTTTGCATAGTGGAAAAAAATTCACGCATATATATAGCCGGGCACCGCGGTATGGTGGGTTCGGCAATTGTTAGGGCCTTGGAGCAGAGAGGGTACAAGAATATTGTTTTTAAAACCTCGGCAGAATTGGATTTGCGCAACCAACAGGCTGTTGAGGATTTTTATGCTGGCGAAAAGCCCGATTATGTGGTAGTAGCAGCGGCTAAAGTGGGTGGCATTTTGGCCAACAATACGTACCGCGCAGAGTTTTTGTACGACAATCTGCAAATTCAGAACAACCTCATTCACTTTGCTTGGAAATACCAAGTGAAGAAATTGTTGTTTTTGGGCAGTTCCTGCATTTATCCAAAATTGGCACCGCAGCCTTTAAAAGAAGAATACCTGCTCACAGGGGAATTGGAGCCTACCAATGAACCTTATGCCATTGCAAAAATTGCGGGTATAAAAATGTGTGAAGCTTACCGCGACCAATATGGTTGCAACTTTATAAGCGCCATGCCCACCAATTTGTACGGACCCAATGACAATTACCATCCAGAAAATTCACATGTGTTGCCGGCATTAATTCGCAAATTTCATGAAGCCAAAATGAGTGGTGCCAATCAGGTGGAAGTATGGGGAGATGGAACCCCTTTGCGTGAGTTTTTATATGCCGATGATTTGGCAGACGCCTTGGTTTATTTGTTAGAAAATTACAATGAAAAGGGCTTTGTAAACGTGGGTTGTGGCGAAGATATTAGCATTGGAGATTTGGCCCAATTGGTAAAAAAAGTAGTGGGATTTACAGGAGAATTGGTGTTTGATGCTTCAAAGCCAAACGGAACCCCGCGTAAATTAATGGATGTAAGCAGGTTGTTTGCCACAGGCTGGAGGCCAAAAGTAGAATTGGAAACTGGAATCGGCATGGCTTATGCAGATTTTATTTCCAGAACCGCTACTAACGCATAATTTTGAAATAATTATTTTGCAAAAGCCACCCATTCAATATATCTCACATGGTCAATTTGAAACTGGTGGTTATAAGCTAGAAACCGCCCTTTGCGAAGCATTGGGCGGGGCTTCAGAAGTTCGTTTTCGGAGAAATTTTAAGGGAATTTTTGGATGGTTTTCGTTGGCGATTAAGGCCTTTTTTAATGCCAAATCAGATGTAGTGATTACCGTTTCCCGCTTGGCCTGGCCTGTTTATGCTAGGCAATTGTTTTCCAAAAGAAAAATGGTAGTGGTGTTGCACAATTTGGATGAAACCGACGGTAAGCCTAAACTGTATTTCTATTTGTTGAAATTATTTATACAAAAGGCAGCAAAAAAAACCAATAAAATAGCCATAATTTGTGTAGCGGATTTTTGGAAAAACACATTGGAAACCAAATATAAATTTGAGAATAATATTTTTGTATTTCCCAATTTATTTTCAACGCCAAAGTACCAATTTTATGCCGATGTGGTGAAAAAAAATGAAAGCCTCATACATTTGGGACAATACTCTGAAAAGGCTGATTTTAGGGCGTATAGGGAGTTGGTTCATGCGCTAAAATCTATGGGATTTCAACCTTATTTTTCGAGCAATATTGAACAAGAAATCCATGACTTTCCGGTTTCTTTTTTCCAAACCCATGAAGCATATTTAAAACAAATGGCGCTTTCGAAAGCCACCATTATTTTGAACAAAGTGGCTGAGGGCTGGAACCGTGTAGCTCATGAAAGTTTTTTGGTAGGCACACAGGTGATTTCCAATGGGGGAGGGGGTTTGCAAGAATTGGTTCAATGGGCAAATGGGTATTTAATATCTGATTTAAATGAAATAAAATCCATTCTTGAGCAAGAATTGAAACCCATTAATTACAAGAATTTGGAGCAGTTTGATCAAAGCAATTGTGGTAATTTTGTAACACCCATTAAAACTTGGATTCAGAGTTGAGGCAACAAGTGGACATATCGGTTTTAATGCCAGTTTACAACGCTGAACGCACTCTTTTGCCCGCTATGTGGTCGGTTTTAAACCAATCGTATGAAAATTTTGAATTTCTCATTTATTTGGATGGTGCAACAGATAATTCTGAAAGAATAATCAATCAATTTTCTGATCCAAGAATAAAGGTTTTTTCTTCAACAGAAAACAAAGGAATTGTATTTGCACGGAATGAATTGATAAAGCATGCAGCAGGTGGGTATTTAGCTTGGTTGGATGCTGACGATATTTGGCTTCCAGGCAAATTGGCAGCACAAAAAGAATATCTGGATGTGCATCCAGAAATTAAAATTTTAGCGACTTATGTTCAGGTAAGAAACCACCAACAAATTTCTGAAGTGCGCTGGCCAGTGAAACCAGCAATTTTGGATGCTTGGTTGTTTTTTAGAAACCCCTTGGTGCAGTCGTCAATTATGTTTAGAAGTAATTTGAAAGGCCCCACTTACGAACAAAAATTTGAGTATTTGGAAGACTATAAATTCTATTCTAATTTACTAGGTAAAAAGAGTATTGCAATATATCCACAGGTACTTTGCAGTTATTATGAGGATACAGAAAAGCAAAGAATAGATAAGTATATAAAATATGATTTTGTTGGAAAATTGGAACAAATTATGCGCACCAATTTTTCTATTTTGGGAATACAAACGGGTAAAAATGAAATTGCATTGGTGAGAGAATTTTTGCGCGGGAAAGCCATTTTAAAAGAAGAATCCGCTACAATTGTGTATCATTTTTTACATAAAGTAGAGAGTCAAAACCGAAAACTTAAGGTATTTGAAACCTCGAGTTTAAAATCCATTATTTTGTGGCAGAAGTTGCGGTTGGCAAAGGTATCGCCAGATTTAAGGTTGAAAATATTGGGTGGTTTTTTGGCAAAACCATGGTTATTTATGGCTGCAAAAAAGGCCAGGGTACTTTATAAATAAATAAAGAAGGGATAATAAAAAACAGCAAAAGTAGAACGAATTCTGGGCTTATTCATTAAACCGATCAAAGGCATCATCGAGCAGTTGTGCCAATTGTTTGTCCTTGTCTGTTACAGTATTTCCTGCATCATGTGTGGTGAGTTTTACCACTACTTTATTGTAAATATTGGTCCATTCTGGGTGGTGCTTTAGCCCATCAATACCAGTTGCAGCTTTGCGCATGAAAGCCAGTGCGGCTTTAAAGCTTTCGAATGTAAATGTCTTGTGTAATGCGTTGTTATTTTCGGTCCAATTTTTCATTTTAATAGGGTTATATTTCCTTTCAGAACGTGTCGGGTTTCTTGCGTGTCCACACACTCCAAGAGGTAAACATACACCCCCAATGGGCAATCTTTACCGTCGTATTTTCCATCCCAAGGCTTTGTTGGGTCTGTAGTTTCAAATAATTTTTGACCCCATCTATTATAAATGTGCAATGAATAGTCTTTCATTTTCATATTGCCCACCCAAATAAATGAGTCATTTAAGTTACTTGCATCAGGAGTAAAAGCATTGGGTACAAAAATGTACATAGGGCAGGAGTCCTTTAGGAATATTTGGTCGGTGCTTTTGCAGCCATCGGCATTGGTTACAGTTACTCCATAAGTTCCGCTAATTGCGGTGCTTATGGTTTGTGTGGTTTCTCCATTTGGTGTCCACAAATACTGGTTTCCATCGGTACCAGCGTCTAGAGTTACTGCGAAATCGTTACAAATGAACCTATCGGCGCCCAAATTTAAAGCTGGTTTTTGCCCCAGTCTTACATTGATATTTTTACTGGCACTGTCACAAGCTACACAGCCTGGGCAATTGTAGGAATAATCATCAACGGTGTAAACACTTACTCCATAACTTCCAGGTTGGTTTACATTAATGGTTCTGGTATTTTGATTGTTTGGGGCCCACCTAAATTTAGCTATAGGATTGCTGGCATGGCCTGCATCCAATAGTAGGTTTACATTGCCACAAATGGTGGTGTCAGCAATGGGGATATTTTGAACTGTTCCATCAAACACTTTAATGATAAACCTATGTGTGCTGTCGTTGCCAGTGCTAAAGGTGACTTTACAATTGGCAGAATATATGCCTACCACAGGATAATTTACAGGTCCGCAAGTGCTATCTGTTTTAGAACCTGTATGCACGCCACCGTTTAAGGTCCATGCCCAAGCCACTGCTTTGCCTTGTGTGGTAAAAATGGTAAAGGTGATGTTTCTAACATCTTTGCAAATGGTAATGGTATCTTGTGCTTTTAGAGATGGGATAAAAAGCAGCACAAAAAACGACAATATGCAAATTCTAAACTTGTTCATGAAGGCATTGATGGTGCAAATTTAACACACACCGATGAAGAAATGGACTTGAATTGTTGTTCTAAGGTTTTAAACTCATAAAAGCGGTATATCGCTTTATCCAATACAGGTAAATGGGAATTAGAATTATAGAGGCCATTCCAGGAACGCGTTTTTCGTGCAAATAAAAACTACCTTTCGTTCCCAAAAACTGAGGGAAAAGCAAAAAGCCCATTAAAATCAGCACCAAAGCAGTTATCAATAGCACCATTTTATGCGGTCTAAAGCCTTGAATGAAATAGGAATGTGCCAGAAAAGCAAAACAGGGCAAGGCCATAAACACCGAATAATCTCTTTGATGAGGAAAAGCGCTTATGGTACAAAGCAGCACAAAACCAGTATCGCACCATTGCCTCATTTTCGGGTCGGCAATCCGCTTGTGTATTTTAGTGGTGGCAAGCGCAACTAAAGCTAAAATAAGGACGCGATATGCCATTTGAATGTACAAGACTTGGCTGTGGTTAAGGTTGGTAAAATTCAGTTGTGCCTCGGTTTTTATAGAAAGGTCAGTGCAGTACTTGGTTACTATGGATGCAAAATCCATAAAACCACCCTCACCTACAGTGGTTACATGTTCTCTGTTAAACGGATTGATGAGGTTTTTCCATTGCACCAGCAAATCGGTATGAAATGAAGGTTGGAGGAACAAATATGGAATAAGCACCAAAGCCGCAACAGCCAAGAAGAGGTAAATGATAAACTTGTAATTGCTTTTTAAAAAATAATAGTAAAAGAAGAAGATGGGTAGAATTTTAATATTGATTCCAATGGCATAAGAAAAAGCACTTTTTATGGGTTTGTTTTCCGAAAGCAGTTTGGTAGCTTCCAAGCAGCACCAAACCATTAAAATGGTCATTTGCCCATACAACAAATTCATATAAACGGGATAAACTGAAGCTGCAGAAAGCACAATTAAAAACCATTTGCCATTTTGGTTTTCTGGAATACTTAAATGGTACTTAAGCAGGTTATAAATGCGGCTTACCAAAAACAATCCCAAAGCCAACCATACAAGTTTAATTACCTGCAATGGCAAATAGGTAAAAGGGACTAGGCAGGCTGCGAACAGGGGAGAGTAGTAGTACCACATGCCATACATTTGAGGGCCCAAATACATGCTTCTACATTCTCGCAAAGATTTGGCAGCAAGAAAGAAAATATTGATGTCGTTTTCTTCGGTAATGTTTCGCAGAGTAGGGATAAGGGCAATCAGAAAAAGGACACCCACAATGCGTTCTAATTTCTTAAATGACACTTTTTGCGGCTTATTGCCAATAACCTCCATTGGATTGCAAATAAAATGGAGAACACTTTAAAAGCGGTAACTTGGAAAAATAAATTTGTGACCCCGGCGAGAATCTTGTCTGTACCCTACCGGGCGGGCCCTGCCAGAACCGAGGTGGTGCGAGGGCTGGGAACTCACATCTAAAGTTTAGTGACCCCGGCGAGAATCGAACTCACATCTAAAGTTTAGGAAACTTCCATTCTATCCGTTGAACTACGGGGTCAATCAGGGTGCAAATGTAAGGTAAATTTGATAAATCTCCTTCCTGCGGCAGACTTCGAATATTCATATACGAATCAAATTTTTTAAGTCACTACAAGATTTATTCAAGAAATTCGCAGCATGCGCGCAGTGATTCAAAGGGTAAAATTGGCATCGGTTGAAATTGATGGAATGCAACATGCCGCTATAGGCAGTGGTCTACTGGTTCTTTTGGGAATTACCCAGCAAGATACTGCTGAGGATGCAGAATGGCTGGTATCAAAAATTTTGCAAATGCGCATTTTTAGCGACCATGAAGGAAAAATGAACCTGTCTGTGCAGGACATCTCAGGTGAAATATTGGTGGTAAGCCAGTTTACCTTATTTGCCCAAGTTAAAAAAGGAAACCGTCCTTCCTTTATACAGGCTGCCAAGCCTGAGCATGCCATTCCATTGTATGAGTTGTTTATTGAGAAATGCGGCAGTACAGGATTAAAGGTGAAGTCAGGGCAGTTCGGTGCAGATATGCAAGTTAAATTGGCAAATGATGGCCCAGTTACCATTTGCATAGATACCCAACGTAAAGAATAACTTAAAGTAGTATATTGTCAATAAGCCTTACACCTTCCAAATAACCCGCAAAAACAATGGCTTGCCTTTTATTTGGGTCTCTTTGGCTTGCTTTTCCCATATTGGGTAGGTCTACCAATTCCATATATTCCGTTTCAATGCCAAAATGCGCCAATTTAAGCGTTGATTCTTTCAAAAAGGCATCAAAGGTCCCTTGGTTGGTTTTAAGTCGGCTGAGCTCTTTATAAATATTTGCTGCTGCATTTTTGGCCTGTTCAGACAAGCGCATATTTCTTGAACTCATGGCCAAGCCACTTTCCTCTCTTAATGTTGTGCAATTGTGTTGGTGTATTTTTGGAAAATAGGCTTCGATGAGTTTTTCTACCACCATGCATTGTTGCAAATCTTTGAGTCCAAAAAATACATCGGTGGGTTTTACCATATCAAATAGGCTGTGCAATACATCTACCACACCTTGGAAATGGCCGGGCCTGAATTCTCCTTCTAAAACAGCATCTAGGGGTGCAAGTTGTAGTGGGATTGAAGTGTTTTGGGCATAAACTTCATCTACTGAAGGTATAAAAACACTGTTTGTAGCTGTTTTTGAAAGCAAAAGCAGGTCTGTTTTTGACTGTCTGGGGTATTTTTTGAGGTCTTCAGGGTTGTTAAACTGCCTGGGATTCACAAAAATACTCACCACAACGGTATTGCAAATAGCGGCAGCTTGTTCAATTAAGGCAAGGTGGCCAGCGTGTAATGCCCCCATGGTAGGAACGAATCCTATGGAATCGGCTGCATTTGGATGCAAAGATTGCAGTGTCCTGCTATAATAAAAAATTTTCAAATATGCAAGTGTTATTTCCTTGCAAATAAAGGGTTTTCTGCAATTTAGATTTTGAAAAGTTGAAAAAATAGTGTTATTTTTGTAAACTCTAAATACCAACAGATATATATGGTTAATGCTAAGAAAAGAGTTCTGTTTGTAAGTTCCGAAATGTCCCCATTCCTTGATGAATCACCGTTGGCAAACCTGGCACGTATGCTGCCTCAGGCTTTGCAAGAACGCGACAATGAAATCAGGGTACTGGTACCACGTTTTGGAGTGATCAACGAAAGACGCAACCGCTTACACGAAGTGGTTCGGTTGTCAGGCATCAATATTTCTATTGATGACAACGACAACCCACTCATTATTAAGGTGGCTTCAATTCCTAAAACAAAAATGCAGGTTTACTTCCTGGACAATGAGGATTATTTCCACCGCAAGGCCGTTTACAGTGATGATGATGGCAAGTTTTTTGCCGACAATGATGAAAGAACCATTTTCTTCTGCAAAGGGGTTATGGAAACTGTAAAAAAACTGGGTTGGGCGCCCGATATCATTCACTGTCAAGGTTGGATGACCAGCTTAATTCCATTGTATTTGAAAACCATTTACAAAAACGAACCTGTTTTTCGCAATGCCAAAGTTGTTTATAGCCTCTATAATGAGACCGCTATGGAAAATTTAGGTAAAGATTTTGCCAGAAAAGCAGGACTAAACTCTTTAGAAGAAGCCCAAATGGGTTCTTTTAATAATCCCGACCTTACCAATTTGCATATTGGTGCCGTTACTCATGCCGATGCAATCGTTACAAATGGCGACAGCATTGATAAAGAGCTATTGGGGCACTATGCTGAAAAACCTACCATGCGACATACGGATGAAGGTTTTGAAGAACAATATGTAACTTTTTACGAGCAATTGATGTCTCAGGTAAACTGAAACCATTTAATTTGCAATCGTGAAATCCAGATTTATATGGCTCCTGTTCATAGCAGGAGCCTTTTTTTCTTGTAAAAAGAAGAGTGGCAACATCGTTATTGATGGGCAAGGTGAAGGCGCTGTGTACGGTGTAATCCAAACCGATACCCTTACATTGCTCACCTCTACAGTGTTGGAAGATTCACTCCCTGCCAATAGTTTGGCATATTCCCTTATTGGAAGCATGTCTGATCCGTTGCTTGGCAAAACCACCGCATCTGCATATGCCACTGCACTGCTTTACGAGCCCAGTTCGGATTTTCCTAATACAGAAGAACCCGATTCTGCAGTTCTGTTTATCCCAATAATCGATGGATTGAACTTCTATGGGAATAAATCTTCGCAACAAGTTTGGGATATTTACCCATTAAATTCCATAATTGATGGTTCTAAAGTCTATTATCAAGGCTATTCACCCGTTATTGATGGGTCTATGAAAACTACTTTTGTGGGTCCCATTTATAAAACACGCTACGATTCTGTAAATTACAAAAAAACCAAACTTAATTTTCATCCAGGATTGCGCATAAAATTAAGCTCTGCAGTAGCAAAAAAATTGATGCAAATGCCTAAAGAAGCTTACCAAAGCGATGAGAACTTGAACAAATATTTCCCCGGTATAGCTGTGGTTCCGCAAGATGTTGACCAACCTGCTGGCAAAGGCGGAATTGGGGTGTTTAGCTTTGCCGGTAGCACAGTATTGGGAGATAGGGCCAATATATTTTTGTATTACAGAGATACACAAACTTTTGCATTTACTTTTAGCGGCACCAACCGCACCATTACCAAAGGCAATACCGGTCCTTATCCTGCCGCAGTTCAACAACAATTGCTCAATCCAAAAAAGAGTTATAACACTACCTATGTACAAAGTTTACAAGGGGTAAAAACACATATTCAAATACCGTATTTGCTCAATCTAACGGTATCAGAAAATGTGGCCATTAATAAAGCGGAAATTGTATTTTATATCGATAAAACCCAAATAAATTCTGATTTTCCTGCCCCACCTCGTTTAAATTTATTTCGCCCTGCTTACCCAAATAGCTTGCGAAATTTCTTGCTTAGAGATGCTGGAAATTCCACTTTTGGGGGGGTGTATAATGAGGCGAAAGGCACTTATACTTTTATCATCACCCGACACATTCAAGACATGATGAATTCATGGCATTTGGATGGAAAAAATGAAAATTATGGTTTGTTTTTAACAGTACCTACAGGTGAGCCGGTTTTGGCTGCCAGAACTGCTATAGACCATACCAAAACCAAACTGAGAATAACCTATACAAAACTGAACTGATCTTTAATTGTTTTAACAGATATGGACAACCGAAAACCCTACCAACTGGTAAGTCGAGAGTGGAAATCCGAAAACACTGTTTTTGATATTAACGGTGTTAAAGTAGGTGAAAGCCTTTTAATGATAGCCGGACCTTGTGCTGTAGAAAATGAGGAACAAATATTTACCATTAGCGAATTTTTATCCAAGCTTGGTGTTCGATTTTTGCGTGGTGGAGCCTATAAACCGCGCACCAGTCCTTATTCTTTTCAGGGATTAAAAACCGAAGGTTTGGTGATGATGCGAAACGCAGCAGACAAATACGGTTTAAGTGTGGTTACAGAAATCATGAGTGCCGATAAAATTGATGAACTCTGCGAGTATGCAGATGTTCTACAAGTGGGTACGCGCAATATGCAAAACTATCCCCTACTCAGGTCCTTGTCTAAAATTGATAAACCCATTTTACTCAAAAGGGGCATGAGCAGCACAGTAGAAGAATGGTTGCTTGCAGCCGAATATTTGCTTTCTGGTGGCAACCACAAAATAATTTTGTGCGAACGTGGTATCCGCACCTTTGAAACCGCAACTAGAAATACCCTGGATTTAAGCGCCGTAGCTTTGGTAAAGGCACTCAGCCATTTGCCCGTAATAGTAGACCCAAGTCAGGCAACAGGTGTGCGCGATTTGGTGCCTTCTATGTCAGTAGCGGCTATTGCAGCCGGCGCTGATGGAATTATTGTAGAAGTGCACAACCAACCCGAAGAAGCACTTAGCGATGGCGATCAAAGCTTGTATTTGGACCAGTTTGAAAAAATGTTGCCTCCTTTGCGCAAGGCAGGTGCCATACACCAACGCACTTTCGATTTCGATTTGCCAAGAGTGCCAGTTGAAGCCTAGTAAAATTACCCCAATTATTTGCTATTGATGAGGGTGTTAATGGTTTCCTCATCCCGAGCCACCCAAGCTTTATTGCCTTTAATCACCAATGGCCTTTGAATAAGGATTGGGTTCTTTTGCAATATTTCCAGCCATTTTTTTTCGCTGTATTTTTTGCCAGCATATTTTTTAGAATAAAGTGGCTCAGATTTGCGTACTATTAGACTGGGAAGTAGCCCACTTTTGCTCAAGAATTCTTCCAATAAAGCCAATGTAGGTGGCTCTGCAATATAATCGTGCAGCTCACAATTAATTTTGTTGGCCTCTAATGATTGTAGCAATGTTCTGCACTTGCTGCAACCGGGTTTATAAAAAACAAAAAGTGGGGTTTTAGGCATCTTTAATATCGCTGGTTTTTTCGGGTTTAATATAGTAATAAATGGGAATACCAAGCCCTACAATTCCAAGTCCTATAGCCGCTGTGGTGGTTTTAAAATACAATAAATCCAAACCAACAAATAAAGCTATTATTATGAAAATAGCTGGAATTATGGGGTAACCAAAAACTTTATAAGGCCTGTCTGCATTGGGTTCGCGTTTTCGCAAAACAAACAGAGAACTGGCTGTAATGATGTAAAAAATAAGGGCTGCAAAAATGCAGTAGTCCAAAAGCTGGTTATAACTGCCACTAAAACACAGCACTGAAGCCCAAATTCCCTGTATCCAAAGTGCATTGCCTGGAACGCCGTTTTTGTTGAGAACACTGGCTTTTTTAAAGAACAATCCATCTATGGCCATGGCGCGGTAGAACCTGGCTCCTGAGAGTATTAAACCATTGTTGCAACCGAAAGTGGAAATCATAATTAATCCCGCCATGAGAAATATGCCATTTTCGCCCATAATCATAGATGCGGCAGCAGTGCCCACTCGCCCTTCCAAGGCGTGTGAAATGCCTTGAGCTTCAATGGTTGGGTATACGCCTCCCCTAAGCGGTAAAAGGCTCATATAAGCAATATTGGCCAGTATGTAAATTACAGTTACAACAAGGGTACCTGCCAGCAAACTTCTGGGAATATTTTTAGATGGATTTTCAATATCACCGGCAATAAAAGTAACATTGTTCCATGCATCGCTGCTAAACAATGATCCTACCATGGCCAAACCCATTGCTGTGGCAATATTCCAACCAGAAAGGGGTTGCCAACCCATAGCCAAATAGCCATCTTTAGTGCTATTTTGCGGAAATGAACCTGCATCCCAAGCTTTGCTCCAATTGAGTTTGAAAAAATCAAATTGGCTGGCGAAATACAAACCACAAATAATCAATCCAAAAAGGGCAATTAATTTGGCGAAAGTGAATATTCTTTGAATCCATTTTCCTTCTTGTACACCTCTTGAATTCATCCAGGTTAAAAATAGAACCATGGAAACGGCTATGATTTTTCCCCATGTAAAATGGTAGCCTTCCGGGCCACCGATGTTAAAAATGATGCCTTTATCACCATCGCCCAATTTGGGGACAAAAACACCTAAAAACTTGGCAAATGCCATTGCTACAGCGGCAATTACTCCAGTTTGAATTACGGTAAAAACTGTCCAGCCGTATACAAAACCTGTAAGCCTGCCAAATGCACGTTGGATATACACATATTGTCCGCCTGCTTTGGGCATCATGCCGGCAAGTTCGCCGTATGTTAGTGCCCCAAACAGGGTGAAAACACCAGTAATTACCCAAGCCAATAATACCCATCCTGCAGCACCTAGGGTTTGGCTCATATCTGCAGTAACTATAAATATACCACTGCCAATCATACTGCCTGAAACCAACAATGTGGCATCCAGACCTGATAGTTTTTTGGTCATTAAATTAGTTCGAATTGAGAATATTGTGCTTGTCGTCGCCCGATTTTTGCATAATGCCCAATGCCAAAATAATAATGCCTATTGCAGACCAAATGCAGAGTTTTAACCAAATTGGGAAGTGAAGGTAATAATCCAGGGCAGGGGTAATTGTCGATAAAATTAATCCAGCAATAAAAGGAATTTTATTCATTTTGAAATTGGATTGGCTATGCAATTTGCTGTTATTGATGCTAAATCCAAAATAGATTAAGAACCCAAAATCCAACCAAATTATCAAACGCAACCAGTTGGTCCAGCCCAAGCCCAGTATCATTAAAAAGCACACCGCCATACCCAATAAAGGCAAAATAGGAACCAATGGGGTTTTGAATTTGCGCGGCAAATCGGGGTCGGTTTTGCGCAAAATAATTACAGCCGCACATACCAAAATAAATGCAAATAAGGTTCCAATACTGGTCATGTCTCCTACGATATCACCAGGTACAAATGCAGCAAATAAACCTACAATCAAGAGGATAATTAAATTGGCTTTATATGGAGTTTTAAATTTGGGATGAATGGCACTGAAAAAATTCGGCAACAAACCATCTTTTCCCATGCTGTAAAACACCCTAGATTGACCCAATAACATCACCAAAATTACGCTGCTGAATCCGGCAAGAATAGCTATAGTTACAAAGTTGCCCAACCAATGGTAACCGGTCATATATTTATTAATCACAAAAGAAACAGATGCTTCTTTACCTGTAGTTCTAAAATCTTCTATGGTTCCTACACCTGTAAGCACATGTGCAAAAAGGATATAGAGTACAGTGCAAATAGCCAAAGAGCCCAAAATGCCCCATGGCATATCTTTACCCGGATTTTTTGCCTCTTGTGCTGCTGTGCTTACGGCATCAAATCCGATGAAGGCAAAGAAAACCACCCCTGCGGCTCCTACAACTCCCCAAAATCCACCAAAATTGTGCGAAATGCCTTGCGGATCAACATATGTAGATGCTTCAGGTATGTAAGGAGTGTGGTTTGCAGTTTGCATAAAACCCCAACCAATGGCAATAATCAATAGCACGATGGCTACTTTCACAATTACAATTAGGTTGTTAAAAAAAGCCGATTCTTTGGTTCCGCGGATAAGCAATAAGCTCAACAAAGAAACAATACCAAATGCAGGTAAGTTTACAATGCCTTTTACCCCACTTGCCGATTTTTCAAAAGGGCTGTGGCACCATTCATAGGCCACTGCCTTGACGTGAAAGACGTTGACCAACAGGTGGTTTAAATATTCACTCCATGCAATGCCTACAGTAGCAGCTCCAACCGCATACTCCAAAACCAAATCCCAACCAATAATCCATGCAAAAAGTTCGCCCATAGTGGCATAGCTATAGGTATATGCGCTGCCTGCAATGGGAATAGAGGATGAAAGTTCTGCATAACACAGTCCTGCAAGGGCACAGCCAATAGCTGCCAAAATAAAACCGTAAGTTACAGATGGGCCAGCATTTTGTGCAGCTGCTGCAGCTGTTCTCACAAAAAGCCCTGCGCCTATAATAGCGCCAATTCCAAGCCCAATAAGGCTTCTGCGGCTAAGTGTTTGTTTTAATTGATTGGTGCCTGCAATTGCATCGGCATACAATGATTGTATCGGTTTTTTGGTAAACAATCCCATATTGTGGTTTTAGACTATTGCGCAAAATGCAGATTTTTTTCACCAAATCAAAATGGTATTTTTATAAATGAAACGATTTTGCCTAAAGCAATTGCCTTATTGCTCTATTTGTGCAACGTTTTTCTTTAACAAATGGGCATTAGCCCCTCCACCAAATTCGGTCATTGCTACTTCAGAATAATTTTTGAGCACGAATGAATCCAAGGCAATATCGTTATACATTTCAGCAAAAGTTCCTGAATAAATGACATATTCTGGCATCCAATTTTTAAATTCGGTTTCATGCTCATACATTTTATACTTTTCTTTTTTACCCGGTATTTTTATCCAGTGATATGGGTAGGGCACTGCATACCGTATTTCAGAAATACCTCTTGCCCTGAGCAAATAGAATCCGATGTCTTTTCCTCCCATAGCAATTGAACGGGGTGTGGTAAATTCATTGTTGTTTAAATATTCTACAATAGGGTCTTTGAAATTTTTATTTGGGGTCCATTTTTCTTCCATCCAAGGTTTTTGCACCTTAACTATATACATGAGTAATATGAGTGGCAGTAGCACTTTTGCCATGGGAAGTATCTTGGGTTTAATCGACGTAATGAATTCAGAAAATCCAGAAAAAAATATGATAATGGTAAGGGGAAATGATTGCATATAATAATGGAAAAATCTATTCCCTGAAATACCTGTTCCTAAATAATCAAGCAATTGCTGGCCCACCATTAATATACCTATGAATCGGGTTCTTTTTTGGTAAATTAAAACGAAACAACCTACCAACCACATGATGAAAATTGGGTATTGATTCAATTCTCCTGGGCCAAAAAAGGATTCAAAATTGCCCCGCATTTTTATGTGAAATGGCAACCATTGAGATTGAATTGCGTACTGTTTGCTGTGCAATAAATGTTCTTTATACCCAAGCCAGGAGCCTGTAAACGCCAAGGTATTGCTGATAATAAGCGCAGGTAGCGCAAATGCAATGCAAAACTGAAATAAAAATATCCATTGTTTTTTATCTCTAATGGCAAAGTAAAATAATGCCAATCCTACTGGCACAGCAGAAACCAAAAAGGGTTCCTTAAACCAAATGGAGATTCCAAATGCTGCGCCACTAGCCCAAAGATACCATTTATTTTGGCTTTCTCTAAATTTAAGGAACCACAAAAGGGCAGCAGAAGTGCATAAAACGCCGTACTGTTCGGTATAATTTCCGCTGCCAAAAACTGGGTATGAATAATAACAAATAATAAAAATTAAGGTACCTACAAATGCTGTAGGAATATGGTTGCTAATTCGTTTTAATAAATAAAAGGCCACCAATGTTTGCAAGAGACAAAAGAACATGCTGCCATAACTTATGGCATCTTCTGTGGCACCAAACAATTGAATAAAACCCAGATTTAAATAAAATATTCCAGGCGGTTTGTGGTCCCAAATATCTGCATACAATATTTTGCCTTGTTGCAAGTGATAAGCAAATGCTTCAAAAAGCCCTGGATCTGGATCGGTAAGCCTGCCAAACATTGAAGAGGCCCTAACCCAAGTAAAGGCAAGTAGCAATAGCACCGGTATTGCCTTATTCAGGATTTCCCGGTACTTCATTTATGCAATAATATTGAGTTCTTTTGCAACCTTGGTAAATGCAGCTACGGCCTTGTCAATATGCTCAAATTCGTGGGCAGCTGAAAGTTGAACCCGAATTCTTGCCTGGTCTTTGGGAACCACAGGGTAGTAGAAACCGATAACATAAATGCCTTCTGCGAGTAGCTTATCAGCCATTACTTGGCTCAGCTTTGCATCGTACAGCATAATAGGTACAATGGCGCTATCGCCATCTTTGTAATCCAGGCCTGCAGCTTTTACGCCATCTTTAAAGCGTTTTACATTGGCTTCTAGTTTGTCACGCAGTGCAGTGCTTTCGTTGAGCATTTTAAACACTTCCAAACTGGCACCTACAATGCTAGGGGCCAAACTGTTTGAAAACAGGTAAGGCCTGCTTCTCTGCCTTAGCATATCTATAATTTCCTTGCGGCCAGTGGTGTAACCACCCATTGCACCGCCAAGTGCTTTGCCAAGGGTACCAGTAATAATGTCTACCCGACCCATTACATCGCAGTATTCGGGAACACCGCGGCCAGTTTTGCCAATGAAACCTGCAGCATGGCATTCATCCGTCATTACCATAGCATTGTATTTATCGGCCAGGTCGCAGATTTTATCCAACTGGGCTACATAGCCGTCCATGCTAAATACGCCATCGGTAACAATAAGAATAAAACGCGCACCAGCAGCTTTTGCGGCTACCAATTGGGTTTCAAGGTCTGCCATATCATTGTTTGAATAGCGGTAACGCATGGCTTTGCAAAGCCTCACACCATCAATAATAGAAGCATGGTTTAATGAATCGCTAATGATGGCATCTTGTTCACCTAACAAAGGTTCAAACACACCCCCATTGGCATCAAATGCTGCTGCATACAATATGGTATCATCCGTTTGGTAAAAATCTGCTATAGTTTGTTCAAGGTCCTTGTGAATATCTTGGGTGCCGCAGATAAAACGAACAGAGCTCATACCAAAACCATGGCTATCAATGGCTTTTTGGGCAGCAGATGTCACTCGCGGGTGGTTGCTTAGGCCCAAGTAATTGTTTGCGCAAAAATTGATGACTTCGCTGCCATCTTGCAATTGAATTACAGCATCCTGAGCTGTGGTAATAATGCGTTCGCGTTTGTAAAGGCCTGCATCTTCTATGGCCTTCAATTCATTTTGTAAAAATTTCTGAAACTCACCGTACATGGGGCGAAGATACTAAAGAAAAAAAGAGTAACTGAATTCCAGACTTATATCAAGAAAAATCCTGAAGCGATAAGCGCAACAATGGCTAAAATAAAAATGAAAACCAATATTGAGGGAATAAGTATGGCAGCAATGGCTTTGCCTTTACCCCGGTATGTATCTGGAGCTTTTTTTATGTTTATCAAACCAATAATCCCCAAAATAAAACCAGCAATCATGGCAAAACCTGAGAATAGGCCGATAATAGGAATCCATCCTGCTAGCAGTGAGCCGATAACCAACCAAAACCCAATAAGTGCATTCTTTTCCATGGGTTTTATAGGTTCTAGGATCTGGTCGGTATCAGTGCTATCTACCAAAGGCTGATACCTCAGGGTTTTTTTAAAGCCCAGCGCCTTTTTAAAGGAGGATTTGTGTTTTTGAGAAATAGCTTGTGTTTCCTTTAATGGGACAACTGTTTCTGGCGCAATTTGTACTTCGGGTGATGTTGGGGTTTCGTTTTTAGCAACCTCTGCCTTTTGAACCACTGTAGGTTTTTCTGGAAAAGCCCCACCATAAGCATCTTTTGAGCTTTTGGTAAGCTGGGTTTTGCAGCCTGGGTTAAAAAAAATACTAGCAATAACGAGCAATAGAGCAGGTTTTACATGGTTCATGAGCACAAATTTATAGAAATATTGATATTAAAGAATGCAATAATGTGCATTTTCACATTCTTCCACTTTTATTTGAATGAAAACTAGGTTTGAAGGGATTTCAAGTCAAGCCATTTCCATAGAATTTGGAAGATTTTCAGGCTAAAATTCATTTATCCTTTACAACTTGTGGAAAATATGATTATCTTTGCACCCCATTTGACGAAAGACCATGCAACTAACTGCAGAAAGTAAAAAGGACCTATTTAAAAAATTTGGTGGTTCAGAGAAGAACACCGGAAGCACTGAGGCTCAAATCGCTATGTTTACACAGCGCATCAATCACATCAGTGGACACTTGAAAGACCAACGCAAAGACAAAAGCGCTGAGCTTTCTTTGATTAAACTTGTAGGAAAGCGTCGCAGCTTGTTGAACTATCTTGCCAAACAAGATATTTTCAAATACCGCGATTTGATTAAAGAACTAGGACTAAGGAAGTAATTCCTGCCGGGTACTTTAAAAAATATTACTAAGAAAAGCCCCGTTCATCTCGCCACACAGCGGGAAGGAACGGGGCTTTTTGCTTAAACAGAACTAAAATGACACAGATATATAAAACAAGCTTTGATACCGGCAATGGACAAATCATTGAAATTGAAACCGGTAAACTGGCCCGCCAAGCGCACGGTAGCTGCGTAGTAAAAGTAGGCAAAACCATGCTGCTGGCTACAGTAGTTAGTGCTTATGATGCCCGCGAAGGCATTGATTTTTTACCCTTAAGTGTAGATTATCAAGAAAAATTTGCCGCTGTAGGCCGCATCCCCGGTAGCTTTTTGCGCCGCGAAGCCCGCCTTAGCGATTACGAAATTCTGATTAGCCGATTGGTTGACAGGTGCTTGCGCCCGCTATTCCCAGAAGATTACCACGCTGAAACTCAGGTAATGATTACCTTAATTAGCAGTGATCAAAACATTTTGCCAGATTCTTATGTAGGCTTAGCTGCTTCTATGGCACTCATGCTTACCGATGCGCCTTTCCTTGGCCCAATAAGCGAGGTGCGTGTTGCACGTATCGATGGCAAATTGTGCATTAACCCTACCAAATCTGAATTGGAACGCGCCGATATTGATATGTTGGTAGGCGGTACAGCGCATGATTTGAACATGGTAGAAGGTGAAATGAGTGAAATTAGCGAAGCTGAATTCCTCGAAGCCATGAAATTTGGCCATGATGCCATTAAACTGCAATGTGCTGAGCAGTTGAAGTTTTTGGAACAAATGGGCGGCCGCAAACCTACCCGTGAGTATAATCATGAAGACAAGGATGAAGCGTTACGCGAAAAAGTAATTGCCGATAACTCTGCTGCCATTCGCGCCGTTTGTGAAAGTGGCAGCACCAAAAAAGAAAGAAGCGAAGCTTTTAAAGCCATTATAACTGAATATGTAAAACAGTTTGAAGGCCATGAAGAACAAGCACGCCTTACTGCACTTGCTAAAAAATACTACCACGAGGCTGAATACATTCAAATGCGTGAAATGATTTTGGAAAGCTCCAAACGTTTGGATGGACGTGCAACCAATCAAATTCGTCAAATCAATTGCGATATTGATTACCTTCCTGCAGCTCATGGATCAGCAGTGTTTACCAGAGGCGAAACCCAATCTTTAACCACAGTTACTTTGGGTGGAAAATTGGACGAGCAATTGTTGGATTCTCCAATGGTTCATGGCCATAGCCGCCTAATGTTGCACTATAATTTCCCATCATTTTCAGTAGGTGAGGCCCGCCCAAACAGGGGTCCAGGACGCCGTGAAATTGGACATGGTAATTTGGCTTTGCGTGGCTTAAAAGCCATGTTGCCTAAAGATGTTCCTTATGTAATTCGTATTGTTTCCGATATTTTGGAGTCAAACGGTTCTTCTTCTATGGCTACAGTATGCGCAGGTAGTATGGCATTGATGGATTCAGGTATTAAAATGATTAAACCCGTAAGTGGCATCGCTATGGGTTTGGTTACAGATGAATCTACAGGCAAGTACACCGTTTTAAGCGATATTTTAGGAGATGAAGACCATTTGGGAGATATGGACTTTAAAGTTGTAGGTACAAAAGATGGCATTACAGCTTGCCAAATGGATATTAAAATCAATGGTTTGAAATGGGAAATGGTAGAAAAAGCTTTAAGCCAAGCCCGTGAAGGCCGTTTGCATATTTTGGGCGAAATGGACAAAGCCATTACCCAACCTGCTACTGAATTGAAACCACATACTCCAAGGGTTGAGGTTATTGTAATCGATAAAGAATTTATCGGTGCGGTAATAGGCCCAGGTGGTAAAATCATTCAAGACATTCAGGCCCGCACTGGCACCACAATTAGCATTGAAGAACGCGAAGGCAAGGGTTTTGTAGAAATCCTGAGCTCTGATGCTGAAAGCATGACCCAAGCGGTAAATATTGTAAAAGGCATTGTTATGGTTCCTGAAGAAGGCACTGTATATGATGGAAAGGTGAAAAACATTATGGACTTTGGTGCATTTGTTGAATTCCTTCCTGGAAAAGATGGCTTATTGCATATCAGCGAAATTTCTTGGGAACGTGTTCCTACTATGGAAGGTGTGTTTAAAGAAGGCGATACTTTCCAAGTAAAATTGATTGAAGTGGATAAAAAAACAGGCAAGTACCGCTTAAGCCGTAAGGCCTTGTTGCCAAAACCCGAAGGTTATGTAGAACAACCTCCTCGTGAACGCCGTGAAGGTGGTGATCGTGGTGGACGTGATAACCGAGGTGGTGGAGGACGTGGTGGTAACGACCGCGGCCCAAGGAATTAATTTCTTGAATTAATATTTTAAAATGCCCGATTTGTTCGGGCATTTTTTATTTTTGTGTATCATGAAACAATTCTTATTGGTGGGTTTAACATTTTTGTGGGCATTGAATTCTAGTGCACAAGTAGTGCATACTGAAAAGGAACTTAAAAAACATGCAGAAAAAGTGCAAAAGAGCAGGGATAAAGGAAAAAACATCCGGTCTTTAGACACCTTGTTCGCATCGGGTACTCCTTATTGTTTGATGATAGGTACACGTAAAGGAATAGCTGGTATTCCATCGGCATACAGTGTGCGTCCTTTAAAATCCCCCAATGAAGAAGAAATATTTTTAACTATGGAGTCTGAAGGAACTGGTTCAACTGCAGTGTGGTTTTGGGACATGGTGTTTGTCAATCAAGGGCAAAAAATAAGGTTTAAAAATGGGGAATTGGATTTGGAAAACACCATAGTGGATTATGATTTATTTAACGACAGCGCCTTAAATATTAAAGGCATGACCAAATTGGTGTTGTTGAAAGGCCCACCAGGTGTTAATGTGCCGCAGGCTCAGGCTCAAAAGTCGGGCATGGTAGATCGCAACCGCAGCGGAATGATTCAGATTTTTGGTGAAAAAATTCAACAAGGCGGAGTGCACATAGGCAATATTTCTAAGTCAACTGTAGCTTCAGATGGCAACATCATTACCCAAATTACCATTAGTTTTATTACTGGTGAAATTGTAGCAGTAGCAAAAAACCATGGGGTTACCGACCATGAATGGAGTGTGGTGACCATGAAAAATAATGAATCTCATGATATTTCATCTACACTGGGCAAGGATGAGCAGGATATTGTAAAATACCTGGTGGAGAGTTTGTACCTGTAAAAGATAAAATTTTTTAATTTTTTTTTGAGTGGATGATGGAAAATATCAAAACTTATCGTAATATTGCGATAAGAAAAGATGGGAAATTCAAAATCTGAGGAATTTAGTGTAAGGGACAATAAGGTAGCTGATTTTGCTAAAGCCCTTTCTCATCCTGCAAGAGTGGCTATTTTGCGTTTGCTAATAAGCAAACAAAGTTGTGTTTGTGGGGATATAGTTGATGAGCTTCCTTTATCGCAAAGTACCGTTAGCCAACATTTAAAGGAGTTAAAGTCTGCCGGTATTATTAGGGGTGAAATTGATGGTCCTAGAATTTGTTATTGTATCGATCCTGAAAACTGGACAGTAATGAAAAAATTACTATCCAATTTTTGCAATGAATTTACTGAAATAAATAATAAGTGCTGTTAAATAAATGGAACATAGATATAAACGGAGAAATGAGATGCAAAGCAAGCTTGATTTTCCTCTGTGGGCCTTAAAGTCTTATTTACCTTTGTGCCTATGTGGTTCAAAAAAGAATTAAATAAAACCAAAAATAAATATATGCAAAACAATAATGATTTAAAAGAGCTTGTAAAGCAAAAATATTCTGAAATCGCATTACAGGATAAGGAAACCAATGCAGCAAGTTGTTGTGGTGCTGGTGGATGCAGTACAGAAGTATACAACATAATGACAGATGATTATTCTTCATTGGATGGCTATAATCCGGATGCGGATTTGGCTTTGGGTTGCGGATTGCCAACAGAATTTGCAAAAATAAAGGCAGGTGATGTTGTGCTTGATTTGGGCAGTGGTGCTGGCAATGATTGTTTTGTTGCAAGGCATGAAACAGGCGAAACCGGCAAAGTAATTGGTGTGGATTTTACTCCTGCCATGATTGAAAAGGCCAGATTAAATGCTGAAAAACTGGGCTTTCACAATGTTGAATTCCGCTTGGGGGATATTGAAGCCTTGCCTGTAGGCGCTGAAACAGTGGATGTAGTAGTGAGCAATTGTGTGTTGAATTTAGTTCCGGATAAGGAAAAAGCAATTGCAGAAATATTTAGGGTTTTAAAACCAGGTGGTCATTTTTCTATAAGCGATGTGGTGTTAAAAGGAGAGTTGCCTTCCCAACTAAAGGAAGCTGCTGAAATGTATGCAGGTTGTGTATCTGGCGCAGTTCAAAAAGACAAATATTTAAACATGATTTTTATGGCGGGTTTTCAAAAATTGGCTATACAAAAAGAAAAATCTATTGTAATTCCTGATGACATTTTGAAAAATTATTTAACGCATACCGAAATTCAAGCCTATAGAAATTCTGAATCTGGAATTTACAGTGTAACGGTGTATGCCGAAAAAGCCGGTGAGTGCTGTGCTCCGGGTTGTGGGTGTAAGTAAAAAATTATCCATGAAAATTATTTTAGTTTTATGTACTGGCAATTCTTTTC
>JADYZD010000254.1 GCA_020853295.1 Bacteroidia bacterium
TAAGATTTTTTTCAATACTGTTACACATTGAAAGTGCCACCGCAGCTACCAAATCCGTACCAGAGGTATAAAATCCTGCTTCTTTTTTTATCGAAATAATTTTGCTGAAAATAGCATCATCATTCACTAACAGCATTCCACCCTCGCCCGCTGCTAGCGACTTGGTACCATGAAAAGATGTGAATGCAAAATCAGTATGAATTCCTGTTCTATCTTCAGGGTTAATACTTCCCAAGCTTTGACAAATGTCTTCAACAATGGGAATATTTAAAGATTTCAACTGGGCGGACCAGGCATTTATACCAAAAATATGGACCAAAATTATGGCTTTGGTCTTATCCGATATTTTGGCAGAAATGGTATTAAAATCCATAATTCCCTCAACATTTACATCGCATAAAACTGGAGTGGCACCCACAGCCAAAATGCCCTTCAGCACTTTATCACACACATAGGTTGGCAATATTACCTCATCCCCAGGACCTATACCTAGAGACTGGAGAATCAGCATTTGTGCCTGGGTTCCATTTCCCGTAAACAGAGCATATTTTTTGTTTAAATATGCTGCTAATTTTGTTTCCAATTCAGCCGTAATTTCCCCTTTTGAAAGCATTCCAGAAAAGAGCACTTTGCGCACAGCATCTTGTTCAGCCTGGGTAATGCTGGGTTGTGAATGCGGAATAATATGCGAGGAAACTATAGCCAAAAAAGAATTATTTCAAATAGGTATTGGACATATCATACTGTCCGCTTTTGAATTTTCGGGTTTCCTGATTCCAATCGCGTCCCTCAATAAAATTGTGGGGCACACGCACATTCCATCCCAATCTTTGTTTTACAACCGTACTAGCCGATTCAATATGTGGATTGCTCAAATAAAACTCTACCTGTTGTTTAAACGGTGCTAAGGTATATTTGATTACAATCATAGGTCGGGGCAAGCCGCTTTTGTTTTCGCCAGCCCTATGCCAAGTAGTGGAATCTACAACGTATGCTTCACCTGCTTTTCCCATTGCACTTACTTCATGTTTTTCCAAGAATTCCAAGCTAGGCATATCTTTAAAGGCATGTGTTCCGGGAACAAAACGGGTGGAACCATTTTCTGGACTATAATCCACCAAGGGAATCATAATAATAATGCTGGTTCTGCAATTGGGAAACCAAGGCATATCTCTGTGAAAACCGTGACCCACCATGGCGCTTTTTTCTGCACCATCCAAAATTATGGCATTGTATGAATGAATAACTGCCTTATCATTTAAAGCATTGTTCACTACATCATTGAGAATGGAATTGGAAATTAAATCGTAATATTTACCAGCAAATCGGCCCAGATCCTGAACCGTTTCAAGTGAAAAATTTGCTATTAAAGTTTCTCTGGTAAATTCATCTATTTCCTGTTGCTTTTTGGCTGCCAAATCTTGGCGAAACCACTCAATATCTTCAGCGGATAATACAGGACCAATAGCTGCTGCACCGCGGATATTCAGTTCTTCTACGATGTTTCCAATATTCATGATTTATATAGATAAAGTGAGGTTGTTTTTCATCCATTCGGCAGTATTTAAAATGCCTTCTTCCAAATCTGTTTTTGCTTTAAATCCTAGTATTTCTTCGGATTTATCTACACTTGGAATTCTAACTGCGATATCGGCAGATAGTGGTGCCACAAAATTGATTTTAGATTCAGATTTAAGCACCCTACAAACTGTTTGGGCCAAGCCCAAAATGGTGATAACCGCCCTTGCGTTTCCGATATTGAAGCTGTGACCTATAGCTTTAGGGTTTTCAATGCACTCAAAAAGGCATTCTACAAAATCGTCTACATAACACCAAGCGCGAATTTGAGCACCATCACCATGAATGGTAATGTCTTGGTTTTGAAGTGCTTTTTTAATAAATATTTGAATTGCACCTTCGCCCGTTTGGCCAGGACCATAAACATTAAATGGACGCACCGTTACCACGGGCAAATTAAATTGTTTGTAATAGGCATGGGCCAAATGCTCACCTGCCAATTTGGAAACAGCATATGTCCAGCGGCCTTCGCCAGCACTTCCAGAAACTGTTTGCATTTCTTCAGTAACACGAAAGGCCATAGGGCCAAAAACCTCTGAAGTACTGAAATCCACTACACGGTCTTTAACGCCATTTACTCTAGCGGCTTCCAAGCAATTTGCTGTACCAATCATATTCACCCTCATGGTATTTACTGGGTCTTTTACTACCGTATCAATACCTGCAATTGCTGCTGCATGAACAACAATATCAGCACCTTTCATAGCCGCTTCTAATGCTTTATAATCCAATACATCACCTTTTACAATGGTGATATTCGGATGGTTTGCATAGCCACTGCCAGTAAGCGTGTCTCTTGTAAAGTTATCATAAACAGTAATTCTGTTTTTTTCAATGAGGCTACGAATCAAAGTATTCGCAATAAAACCGGCACCGCCAGTAATAAATATATTTTTATTTTCCATGTTTATTTTTAAGTATTGAGTTTAATTTTTCGGTTACAAAATAGGCCTGTTCCTCAGTAATTCCGGGGAACATGGGCAATGCCAATCCATGTTGAAATGCGTTTAATGCATTGGGAAATTCAACAGCAGAATTGAGTTGATATACTTCTGTATAAAAGGTGGTTGCAGGAATGCACTGTGCACCATAATTGGCTCCTATTCCTGCTTCTTTCAACAATTGAATGACTTCTTTTCTATTGATATTGCTGTTTAAAACCACATGAAATGTTTGCCAAGTATGGTTTGCATAATTGGGTATTTCCGGCAATTTCAAGAAGTTTGTATCTAAATTTTTTAAATATATTTCTGCTATTTTTCTTTTGTGGTTGATTTGCTCAAAAAGGCGAGAAGTTTGAGCCAATACCAATGCAGCTTGAAAATCGGTCATTCTGTAATTAAAGCCGGCTTCAACAAAATCCATTTCTCCATTAACCATAGATATACCATGGTTTCTCAATATTCGGAGTTGGGCGGCCAAATCGGGGTTATTGGTAACAACAATGCCACCTTCACCGCTGGTAATTGCCTTGCGTGGATGTAAACTAAAGGAGGCTGCAAAAGAATTTTTTCCAGTGGAAATATTCATAAAATCAGAACCTATAGCACAGGCGGCATCTTCAATTAAAAACAAGTTGTGTTTTTCTGCCAATTTTCTCAAAGGTTCTAGATTTGCAGATAAACCAAACTCGTGCACTGGCATAATGGCCCTGGTATTTGGGGTGATTTTAGATTCAACGGCATCAATATTGATGTTGAAAGTGCTCAAATCCACATCCACAAAAATGGGTTTGGCACCCACCAATTCTACAACGTTGGCTGTTGCCACATAGCTAAATGCAGGCACTATAACTTCATCACCATTGCATATGCCCAGGGCATGTAGAATTAGATGAAGGGTTGCTGTTCCATTGGAAACAGCAACTGCATGTTTGGCGCCAGTAATTTCACAGAATGCGGCTTCTAGAAGTTCAACCTGCTTGCCTTGCACCAGCATGCCTGTGCGCAGCACCTCACTCACAGCTGCTATATCAGATTCCCGTATATCAGGAGTAAAAAGGGGAATAAATGCGTTATTCATGCTTGTTGCCATGTTGCTGAACCTTTTAAATAGCCATTGTACCAAGCGAAAGGATAGCCAGATTCTG
The DNA here is from genome assembly GCA_020853295.1 of Bacteroidia bacterium. Classification (GTDB taxonomy): domain Bacteria; phylum Bacteroidota; class Bacteroidia; order NS11-12g; family UBA955; genus JAGXTF01. Next base: position 3,668 of record JADYZD010000254.1, read on the forward strand.
CTGTTTCGCCCATGTTAGA
>JADYZD010000255.1 GCA_020853295.1 Bacteroidia bacterium
AAAGAATTGTTTTTTTCTACCTATATCTGTCACCCCAGCATGGGCAGCGATGTCCTCAGCGGCATGCTTGCCAATGTATTTCTGGCAAGAGAAATTGCAAAAATGGGTACTTTAAATTACACATATCGGTTTATTTTTATTCCAGAAACCATAGGCAGTGTGAATTATTTAAAACTCCATGGAGAACATTTAAAAACCCATATGGAAGCAGGTTATGTACTCACCTGTCTTGGAGACAATGGAGATTTTACCTACAAAAAAAGCAGGCAAGGAAATGCGCGTGCCGATAGAATGGCACTTAGGATTTTGGAACAGCAAAATGTACCGCATAAAATTGAAGATTTTTGGCCGGGAGGCAGTGATGAAAGACAATTTTGTTCTCCTGGATTCAACCTTCCTGTAGGCTCTCTCATGCGCAGCCGATATGAGGCTTTCCCGCAATACCATACTTCTGCAGACAACAAATCATATATGGATTTTGAAGCCCTTGAAAAAGGCATTGAAATGTATGTGAAAATTGCACATGGTTTTGAAACCCAAAAAGTACTTTTCAGTAAAAACCCCAACTGCGAACCATTATTGGGCAAGCGCGGCCTATATCCTACCCTGGGTTCCCAAGAAAAATACCCCGATTATATTGATGCCATGATGTGGATTTTGAATTTGGCAGATGGGCAACATGACCTGATGGATATTGCCGATAGAAGCAAACTCCCACTCGAATTGCTTGAAACCATACTTGCATCGTTAATTGAAAAAGAACTCGTAGAATTCTTCCCTTAATTGGAAAATTCTGGTTTTATTTTCCCATTTTTTGTATAATCGCAATATGGAGAGGGTTTGTTTAGAATGCGGCAACGTTTTAAAAGGCCGTGCAGATAAAAAATATTGTGATGACACTTGCAGAAGCAATTACAACAACAAAATTTATAGCGATGCTTCAATTTATCTGAAAAAAGTGAATGGGATTTTAAAGAAAAACCGAAGCATTTTGGCAGCAAAAAATCCTGATGGGAAAGCCAGGGCCAGCAAAAAACAATTGCTCGCAGATGGATTTAATTTTGAATATATAACCAATATGTACACGACCAAAGAAGGCAAAACATACTACTTCTGCTATGAATATGGGTACTTGCCCGTAGAAAACGATTGGTATTTTCTTGTAATTCGTCAAGAAAACAGAGCTTAGTTGCCTGTATTCAGGTTATATTTGTTTTATGTCGCACAACCACCAAGAGCACATTTCGCCACCCCCATTTAATTGGACCGAATGGTATGCCTCAATTGGTGGAAGAAAAATTGAAATTCCGGAGGTGAATGCTTACCTGAGAAAGATTTACGATGATCAGTACCTGCGGTTTGATGGCCCTATAAATCCTGTAAAAAAAACATTTAAAAATCCCGCAGAAGCCAGCGCAGTTATTAAATCCAAAGCCATGGAATTTGGTGCTGATTTGGTGGGCATTTGTGAAATTGAACCCTCCGACATTTACCAAGGCAAAGAAATACATGAAAAATATGCCATTGCAGTTGCCCAAAGAATGCTGTGGTCTGAATTTCAAGTGGTACCCAGTTATGACAGTGCAATTGAATGCCTTAGGGTATATTATACCTTGGGCGAAACCGTAATTGCACTGGCAGCTTTTATCCGCAGCTTGGGCTACTCCTGCAAGGTAGAGCACCCCATTGGCGACAGCGATTTGCTCCACATTCCCATTGGCCTAAAAGCCGGATTTGGTGAGCTCGGGCGGCACGGCAGTATCATCAATCCATCACTAGGACCTCTGTTTAGAATGGGCAGTGTGGTTACTTCAATAGAATTTGAATGTGATACACCCATCGATGCTGGAATTGCAGAATTTTGCGACAATTGCAAGGCTTGCCGCTTGTACTGTCCAGCAAATGCCATACCCGACCACCGCAGCCCTGAAGCAGGCAAAGACCACTTGGGCAATGACCGATATAAAGTGGATACAGGCAAATGTTTTCCTTATTTTGGGAACCATTATTATTGCTCGGCCTGCCTGCCTGTATGCGTTTACAACCATAAGGAATGGGCGAAGGACTTTACAGGCAAGCCCACGAATTTGTTCCCCACTGTTGTTTTTGAAGATGCACCCATTCCCTCAGACCAAGTGGAATTGAGCCTGCGGCATGAATACCCAAGAGTAAACAGGGGTGCTGAAATCATTGTGCCCCGAAAGAACAGCATCAACAACCACACAAAAAAATAATTCAACCGATTTAATTTTGGTTCAATTGCATTAATTTGCAACCGAATACCATGAAAACGATGAAAATCTTGGCCTTATCGGCCATTACTGCGAGCTTGTTTTATGCTTGCGGTTCGCAAAAAAATACGGGTACAGAATGTGGCAGTTTTTTAACCACTTACCACACCAATGTAAAACCCATTATCGACAACAACTGCGCAAATTCTTGCCACAGTGCAGCCAGTCATGCTGCCGGTATTGATTTAAGCACTTACTCCAGTCTAAAAGCGGTGGCTTCTCAACCCAAATTTATTGGTTCTGTAAGGCACTTGGCAGGTTTTTCTGCCATGCCCAAAAAGGCACCCAAAATGGCCGACTCTACAGTTCAAGTATTGTCGTGCTGGGTGAAAAACGGCATGCCTGAATAATTGAATTTTATTGCAAATATGAAAGTGCCTTTTGGGGCACTTTTTTTTTTGATATTGAATACCATGTAACACCTATTTTTTCAGCGATAATTATCACATGCAGTATCAATATATTGTAGGTACTTCGCAGTATAACATTATGGAAATAACGATAAACGAACACACCAAATTGCTAGAAATCAGAAATGCTTTTCGCAAAAATTTCACGCACTTGGATTTGGCATTTTTCATCCCCAAAAACGACCATCAATTGGGTTATAAAAAAAGTGATCAATTGGAGTTGGATACCACCTATAGCGAAGCAACAGATGAACATAAAATTGGCACCCTCATTTTTGATGGCAATAAAACGGTAGAAGCATTTGAACATGCGCTATTTGAACAATTTGGATTAAGTGCACAGGTATTGCGCAAAAGTGGAAATGCTTGGTTACAAACCACCACTAGTGACAATGCCACGCTGCAACAACTCAATCTGAATGCTATAGAATCGGCCAATACCACTATAGAAAAGGAAGAATTGCCCGATATTCATGAGCAGGAGTAAATGATTACAGAAAACGGGATGCAAAAGGCCGTTAATTAGCCTTGGCTTCGGTAAGCGATGGTTGAAAATGCCACTCCAAAGTTTGCCGGAACTTCTATATGCGAAAACTCCTGCAAGGCCACTTTAATCAAGGCAAGGTGGTGAATGGTGTGCTCCAAGCAATAGTGCAACTCGCGGTAATACGTAGTGTCTACTTGAAAACTGAGTCCTGGATTTTCACTTTCTAAAACCATCTTTTTTTCGGGCATATTGATATTGCCTGTGATGTTTTCAAAAACCGAAATGGCATAGGCCGCGCTTTCCTCAATTTGAAAGTCTCTTTGGCGTTTATCGTAGTTGACCAATCCATCTTGATAACCTGAATTTAGCCTCAAGAACATATCTGCAATATGGCGGGTATGTTGCCCTATCGTAGCCCCACTGAGGTTGTCAATTTTGGCAATATATTCATTACCATCAAAGGTTTTGAGTACTTGAGTAAGTTGATCAAGTACCATATAATTGCCAGTTACCGCAGGGTGCATATTCACGGATAAAATACAATTATAAGAATTGGAACTGTGAATCTTACGGAATTGTATAATTTATTTATAACTTTTGCAGTGCACCTTGCGCTTGCATGCTTTTTTGTGCAGCTTCCAAGACTGATACCACATTTAAGCCCGACTCTGAATTGCTTACCGGAGTGGTACCATTGGTTATGGCAGAAACAAAATCATTGGCAACCCCAAGTAGCGCTTCGGTTTGTTCCAATTTTGGAATATAAATATCGCCAAAACGATAGTCAACAAGCCACTTGTGCATTTCTTCAGCACTGTTTACTTCAAATCCACTGTCATAAATTTTCACCTTTTCGGTGGGCTCCACATCATCGTAAATCACCATTTTCTTGGAACCACCAATTAGCGTTTTCCTAATTTTTACCGGACTAATCCAGCTTGAAGTAATGTGAGCAATTGTATTATCGTCGAAATACAATGTAATATAAGCAATATTCTCAATAGGCATTTTGGTATGCCCGATACCTGTTGCACTCACCGCATTGGGTCTTTTACCGCCACTGATATAATCGAAGATGCTCAAATCATGCACCGCCAAATCCCAGATTACCGACCAATTGGGATTGAACAAGCCCAAATTGATGCGGGTGCTATCGAAATAATGCAAGTCTCCAATTTCACCAGAGGTTACCAAATCCCGAATTTTTCGCACAGCACCTGTATATAAAAAGGTATGGTCTACCATCAATACCAAATTCTTTTGGGCGGCAATCTCCATGAGTTCCAGCACCTCTGCGCGGCTTGTTGCCAATGGTTTTTCTACCAAAACATGTTTGCCTGCCAAAAGGGCTTTCTTGGCCAACTCGTAATGTGTTTTTATAGGAGTGGCCAATACCACGGCATCAATATCGCTTCTTTCTATTACCCCATTCCCATCCAGGGTGGTTTCACAACTGGGATAAAGGCTGCTAATTTTTTGCAAACGCTTTTCGTCCAAATCTGCCACGCACTTAACAACAGCGCCTTTTGCAGCAGAAAAATTCCTCACCAGATTGGGGCCCCAATAGCCTAAACCAATAATTCCAATATTCAACATTTGCCGCAAAGAAAATGAATATACCCCATTAACTTATTATGGCTTTATAAAATGCAGAAGAAGGTTACCCTTAACAGACTGTTTTTGGTTATGTTTGCCATTGGAATATTATGTCAAAAAAACAGCAACACTCCACACCCTCTGGTGTGAATGAAAAAGTAAGTATTGCCATTGCTTTTTTGCAGGCAGGACATGCTGATCATGCTTCTGATTTGAGAAAAGCGGCCAATGTAATCCATGTTGCACAAGCTACAGGAGCTGAAGGAATTGAAGAAATTTCTGGCCTACAAGCAGATATTTACATTGTGGCTCAAAATGCCGAACATGTAAGAATTCCCCAACTTCAAATGGTGGCTAAAACAGCAGTGGAAAGGGGAAATTATGCCAACTTATACTTTACCGTAGTGCCAGGTGAAAACAAATCTAAACTGGTAGAATGGATTTCAGGAATGGGAAAAGCCGAATGGCAAAACTCTTTCAACGCCTTTGGCAAAGTGGCTTTTTGTAAATTTTTGGATCAGGGAATAACCCCAGATACTGCATATGAGCTTTCTTATTTGGCTGAAAAAACCACCTGCAACCATGAAATTATTGTGGGTGATAAAAAGGAAATTACAGCCCCAAAATTGGGCGCTGCCTTTGCTCAAAAATTCAAAACAAGCCTTAAATACTATACCGGTGGCGGCATTAAAGCCATACACAAGTTTGCATTTTTAGGACTTTCTGTACTTGCCTTGGCCATGTGCATGCTGCTGAGCAAAGGTGCAGGTATCTCTGGTGATGAATTTACACAATATGAATATTCCAAACTAACGGCCAATTACTATGAAGCAAAATGGGGCGCCAAAATAAGTGTTGATACTGTGGCTTTAAAAGGCCAAAAAATGACCACTTTGGTCAAGAAATCTTATTCCAATCCCGAGAATTTGGCCACCGAAGAAGATCCCGAAAAATTGATGCACCTATATGGCGCTAGTTTTGATACCATCACCACCCTATTCATCCGCTGGTTTGGCATTACAGAAATCATGGATTTTAGGCATTTGGTCAATTCCATTTTTGGATTCTTCTGTATGTTCTTTGGCGCGTTAATCGTGCGCAGAATTACGGGTGGCTCATGGAAATACGCTTGGATTACCTTGGTCATGTTGTTTCTCACCCCGCGTTTGTTGGGCGAATCGTATAACAACCCCAAAGACATTCCCTTTGCCGCTGGTTATGTAATGGCCATCTATTATACCCTTAAGGCTTTTGGCAATTTGCGTGTCATAAGACTGAGTTCACTTATAGGTTTGGTTTTGGGTGTGGCGCTGGGCATCAGCATTCGTATTGGTGGTTTGCTCAGTATTGCCATATTTATTATGTATGCTGGTTTGCAATACATCTATCAAATTGGCACCAAACAGTTTTTTGCATTTAAATGGACAGGTTTTACCAAACTGCTGGCTCCAGTGTTTGGCGTTGCCCTGGCTTCTTATGTACTGGGTATTTTCTTATGGCCTTACGGCTGGGATGATTTGTTTGGAAATCCGTTTAAAGCCCTAAAAAGTTTTAGCAATTATAGCGGCAGCATCAGGCAGTTGTTTGAAGGCAAATTGTTCGATTCGGACATGCTGCCATCTTACTATCTCATCAAATATGTTTTGATTACAACACCCATAGCCGCCATTTTGGGTCTTGCACTCAATGCCTTAATTCCAGCTTGGAAAAAGACCAAATTCACCTTGCCCGTATTTTTGGTGTTTTTTGCTGCTATTTTCCCAATTCTGTACATTTTTGTTCAAAAATCTCAGGTGTATGGCGGTTTGCGCCATATTCTTTTCACCGTACCGTTTTTTATCATTTGCGGTGTTTGGGGGTATTATTTAATAGAACAATGGTTGAAAGATAAGGCATGGAGCAAATACGCAGTTCCTGCTGCTGCGCTGGGTTTAAGCGTATTGCCTGCCAAATTCATAGCCGAAAACCACCCATTGGAATATATTTATTTCAATGAATTGGTAGGCGGCACAGCAGGTGCTTATGGTTCTTATGAAATGGACTATTACCTTGCTGGTTTGCGCCCCAGTACCGAGTGGTTTTTGAACAATGTGGCCCGAAAAAATCCGAACAAACAATACCAAGTGCTTACTTATGGTATGGACCAAGTGAAATACTATTGTCGCAATGACAAAAATGTAAAAGTAGGCTTTACCCGGTATGACGACAGAAGCGAAAAGAAATGGGATTACGCCATTTTTTACAATGCTTACTTGGATAAAGAACGCCTTACTGGCGGCAAATACCCACCTATTGGCACAGTATTTAGCCCTACTATTGCAGGCAAACCTATGGGATTGGTGATAAAACGCCCATCAAATGCCGATTTTGAAGGCTTTCAAGCTGACAGGGCTGGTGATTTTAGATTGGCTGTAGAGAAATACCAGGAGTACTTGAAAAAAGATGTGAATAGCAACGAAGTATATTTGTATTTGGCCTATGCTTATGCCAATTTAAACAATATCGACTCTGCTATTTGGGCTGGTAAAAAATCTGTGGAATTGTATCCTGAATTTAGCAAAAGTTTGTTTGCCCTAAACCAGTTTTATGTGACCAAAAAAGACTTTGAAAATGCTGTAAAAATCATGGACCAATATATCAATGCAAGACCTAAAGATGCAGATGGATATTTGGTGAAAGCACAAACATTGGCACAAAAAGGAGATTTAAACGCCGCCATTGGCAGCATTCAAAAAGCGGTAGAATTTGGCCCTATGGACCAGCGTCCCTACGCTTTGGGCGCTAAAATTTACCAAGCTTTGGGCGACAATTTAAATACCAGTTTGTATTCCCAGGCTGCCAATATGTTTCAGGCCAAAGATGCCCAACAATACCAACAAGGTGCTGAGGCATTGAAAGGCATTTATTTGAGCATTACAGGCAAAGATTTAAAAAATGACCAGTTGCCAGAATAATATTTGATACGAAGAGTTTATTATTTATGACCCATCCTGCTCTTGCGAATTGGAATGAACGCTATGCCAGTGCTGAGTTTGCATATGGCAAAGGCCCCAATGTATTTTTTGCAGAACAACTCCAAAAATTGGAACCTGCCAATATTCTCCTCCCTGCTGAAGGTGAAGGAAGGAACGCCGTTTATGCCGCCACACAAGGCTGGCATGTAACCGCTTTTGACATGAGTGAAGAAGGCAGAAAAAAGGCTGCAAAATTGGCTCGCGAAGCCCAAACCAGCATTATGTATGAGCTCAATTCATTTGAGGCTTTTACAGCGCCACCCAACTTTTTCTCGTGTATTGGTTTTATCTATTCGCATATGCCCAGTTCCATTCGCCGCATCCAGCACCAACGCTTGGCTACCTTCTTAAAACCCGGTGGAAGCGTGATTTTGGAGTGTTTTAGCAAAAATCAACTCCTCGAAAACCATCCCTCAGGCGGACCCAAAGACCCTGAATGGCTCTACTCTGTAGACGATTTGCAAGAGGATTTTAAAGATTTTAAACACTTGGATGTGCGCGAAGAACGCATTCAGCTAAACGAAGGCGAATACCACCAAGGCAGTGCTGCTGTAATTCGAGTTTACGGCATCAAATAAACCAGTTGGACCCAATAAGTCGTGGTGTAATAAAAAATTCAATCCCACATGGTTGTATTTAACAAAAAGCAAGGCATCTTTGTAGCTACAGATTTATTTACCCAATTCTACCAATAACCGCAACAGGGCAATGCCAAATAAAAGAACCTTTATACAACAGTTCTGGAAAGAGAAAAAAATGATTGGCTCTATGGTGCCCAGTTCTAGATTTTTGGCGCAAAAAATGCTTGAAAATGTGGATTTTGAAAATGCCAGAATCATTGTGGAGTTGGGTCCCGGCACAGGTGTATTTACCGATTTAATTATTGAAAAAATGCACCCCGATGCACAATTATTGGTATTTGAATTGAATGAGAATTTTCACCACAGATTGGCCCACCGCATTACCGACAAAAGGGTGCATTGCATCCACGATACCGCAGAAAAAGTACAGGATTATTTGAAAAAAATTGGTCATGAAAAAGCAGATGTGGTGATTAGCTCTTTGCCTTTGTCCAACTTTTCTAAAGAATTAAGGCATTCCATTCTTTCCGCCATGGAACAGGCTTTGCAAGACACTGGACAATACATACAATTTCAATATTCCTTGCAATCAAAAAAGCAAATTAAACAATTTTTTGAAACCGTAAATATTGATTTTACTGCCCTCAATTTTCCGCCTGCATTTGTTTATAGTTGCTATAAAACCGCCACAGGCAAAAAACACAGTAAGGCTTTAAACGGCATTTAATTTTTTTTTTATTTTATTGTGAATAATGAAAAGCAAAAAAGCCATAATTGTTATTTTCATCGCATTAAACTTTGTGGTACTTATGGGCCAAATTTATCCCGAAGGGGCACCCCCATTTGCACGCACAGTGAATATTGTTTTTCTGGTGTTGAGTATGGTTTATTTCATTGCCCAATTTAGGGCCAAATAGGGATTGAATTGTTAGACTAAAGTCCAGCACCCAAAAGGGTTTGTGGTGTTGAAGCAGAATAATTTCCTTTTTCGTTTTTCACAATTTTAGCACACTCCACTTCCCTATCGTGCTCAAAAAAAACATTCCAGTTTTCGCTGCTGATTTTTTGGTTCCAATACGCACGTTCTTCCATACTCTTCAAGGGTTCTATATCGTATGCCATTACATAATTGGTGGGTATATGTGCTGCTGATGGAAACAAATCTGCACCATAAAACACCACCCCATTTGGGGTATGTATTTCCGGACAAACCATAGAAACAGTATGCCCATTTACCATCCTGCAATACACATTTGAAAACAATTCCTCATCTGCTTTAACAAAATTCAGCACACCAGCTTCTTGCAAGGGCACATAATTCTCCGCCAAAAAACTGGCTTTTTCTCTTGGATTGGGATTCAATGCATGTTGCAAATGTGCTTCGCTTAAATGAAAAGTAGCATTTGGGAAAGCAGGCTCATAGCCGGTTTGCTGTTTGTTCCATGCCACTGCTCCACCAACATGGTCAAAGTGAAGGTGGGTCAAAATTACATCTGTAATATCGGACCTTTCTATCCCCAAG
>JADYZD010000256.1 GCA_020853295.1 Bacteroidia bacterium
ACTTGCGCACCATGAGGATAAAGATGGTGCTTGGCGTGCCTTCTAAATCTTTTCACAAACTGAATTTTAAGAAATGGCTGTTCGTGCATCAGGGATGGAACACCATGCCCAAAGAGCATATTGTAGAAAGGTATTTAAAAACTTGCGAATATTTGGGAGTGGTTTACGACCAGCAAGGTTTGGATTTTTACTTCAAGGCAGATACAGAATTGCCTACCCGGTTTCAAAAACAATTGCCTGCCAAGTTTGCCGTTTATGCCATCGGAGGCACCTATGCCACAAAGAAAATGCCTTCGCACAAAATTGAAGAACTGCTGGGTAAAACAACCATGCCCGTGGTGCTTATTGGCGATGATAAAGACAAATTGGTTGCTGAGCAGTTTACACATTTGCCCAATGTTATCAATGCTTGTGGCATGTTAACCATAGCACAAAGTGCCCTGCTTATCCAACATTCAGCATTTGTGGTTGCCCACGATACTGGCATGATGCACATCGCTGCCGCCCTTAAGAAAAAAGTGATCTCTATTTGGGGCAATACAGTGCCAGAATTTGGCATGTGGCCACTCTTTCCAAGTGCTTTGCAACAGAATTTTGATATTAGGGCAGAGGTGGACGGATTGGGTTGCCGACCCTGCAGCAAACTTGGGTTTAACCAATGCCCCAAACGCCATTTTTATTGCATGGAATTGCAAAATACAGATGAAATTGCTGAAAAACTTGTATAAGCCCTAATATTTAGTGATGCAGGCATTGCATATTTTGCTTATTTTCGCGCCTTCCTAAAAAATAGAGATTTTATAATCAGATGAAGAATAAAAAGACCATCATCGCTTTCTCGGTAGTTCTGGCCATAGCCTGCTTGTTTCAACTTTCCTTTTCATGGAAGGCCCGTGCCTTTGAAAGTGAAGCCCGTGCATTTGTTCAAAAAACCAAAGGAGACAAAGGAAAAGCTTACCGCAGGTATATCGATAGCCTAGGAAATCAGGTGTGCTACAACATTGGTATTGCATCTTACACCTATTTCGAATGTAAACAACGTGAACTCAATCTAGGTCTTGACCTTAGAGGCGGTATGAACGTAATCCTTGAGGTAGACAAAGGCGCAATCATTAAAGGATTGAGTAACAATCCCAAAGATCCAGATTTGGTAAAAGTAATTGCCAAAACCGATGCGGATATCCGCGATCAAGGTGGAGATTATGTTACAGTTTTCTTGAAAAATTTCAAGGCGCTTGCCCCACAAGGCCGCAAATTGGCCAACCTTTTTGTAAAAGGCAACAATAAAAATGGCATCCAACTTTCTAGCAGTGAATCAGAAATTTCTGCAAAATTGATGGAAGAGACAGAAGGTGCCATTGATAGGGTATATGAAGTTGTTGAAAAGCGTATCAACCAATCTAACGTTACTCAACCTACCATTCAAAAAGTGGATGGGGGTCGTATCAGTGTTGAACTTCCCGGCGTAGATAACCCACGCCGTATGGAAGATTTGGTGGAAAAAAGCGCAAATCTTGAATTTTATGAGGTTTATGGTAATGGTGAAAGCTTTGCCGATGGTGCTAAAATTCTTGAAAACCTATTCAAGTTAAGTGCAAACATCATCGACATTCCAGAAGAAAAAGATACTACTGCTGGTGCAGATTCAATAAACAATACCGTAGATTCTGGGGCCATTGCAAAAAACAGCGAAGACTCTGCTGAAAAATCAGCTTCTGAAGAATCAAAAATTAAGGGCAGCCCATTGGCCAAATTGATCCAACCAGTTCCACAGCGTTCTTTGGTAGGTTTGGTAAAAGCTGGCGACCGCCAAAAATTGTTGGACATGCTGGCCAAACCAATTTTTGCCTCTGTTTTGGAGCCAAATATTAAGGTAGCATTTAGTGCCAAACCTTCTGATTTGAACGACAAAGGCAAAGCCGATTTATATGAATTGTATTTCTTAAAGAAAGACCGTGATGGAAGTGCCATTCTTTCTTCAAATGACGAAAATATTATTAGCGACGCACGCGCCAATACAAACCAAACAGGTGGTCTTGAAGTTTCTATGGAAATGACCCCTCAGGCTGCAAGCCGCTGGGCGCGCATCACTGGAGACAACATTGGTCGCTATGTAGCGATTGTACTTGATGACAGGGTGTACTCAGCTCCTGTAGTTCAAGGTAAAATTAGCGGTGGCAATAGTCAAATCTCTGGTAACTTCGATATTAAAGAAGCAGAAGACCTTGCCAATGTACTTCAAGCAGGTAAATTACCGGCCCCTGCCCGTATCGTGGCCAGTGAGGTTGTAGGTCCATCTTTGGGACAAGAATCCATTACCCGTGGTTTGAATTCATTATTGTTCGGTTTCCTTGCGGTAATTCTGTTCATGGTATTGTATTACAACCGCGCTGGTTGGATCGCAATTATCGCAGTATTCGCAAACGTATTGCTAATTATAGGTGTACTTTCTAGTTTGGGTGCAGCACTTACACTTCCTGGTATCGCAGGTCTTATCCTTACTGTCGGTTTGGCGGTGGATGCGAACGTACTGATATATGAAAGGGTAAAAGA
>JADYZD010000257.1 GCA_020853295.1 Bacteroidia bacterium
AGGGTGCTTCAAACCCCAGGTTTAAGTATTGCCGGATTGGTCAATAATTTAAAAGGCTCTGAAATTGTAGTAGTAGGTGACCGACGGACTGCAAGACCCCTCAATAATTATGTACTTGTCAATGACAATACTGGCAGAAAACTTACACCATTATTGGAGTTTATTGATGTAGAGGAATGCGAAAATGATGCCGTAGGTTCTTTCAGGGCCTTCCATTTGGGCAAAACACAAATCATTAGCAAATCCAACTTAAAGCCCATTTTTAATTGCCTTTATGCAAGCCAAGAAAGAAATGGGGCAAGGCGCATTTATGTGGGTGGGAAATTTAAAATTGACAACCGTTCTGCACTGCGCAATCAAATCATAGAAGACCCCAATTTCTTCAGTGATTTAGGGTTTACCCGACTTGCAGCCAGATCCAGATTCGGGGGTACAGCTTTTTCAGTGGAAGATGGACAATGGCTTATTTTATTAAAAAATGGATCGGTAATAAAACCAAAAATTGCGGGAGAAAACACGGTAGTTGCTATGGGTGAATTTAACATGGGCAAATCCATTGTAACCCTGAGCAATGGTAAGTGCGGCGTTATTGACACAGCTGGCAATACCTGGATAGCCGCGGAATATGACTACATCAAATCTACCTATGAAATTCCCGGTTTCTTTTATTGTGGAAAGTATAGTTATAAATATGGAATTGCCAATAAATATGGCGATATTGAAATGGCACCACAATACAAACAATTGTTCAACAGGGGTTATGCTTTTTATGGGAAAGACAATGATACAGGATATGTATTTCAACTCAACAAACCCGCTACTATGTTGATTAAGCAAGATGTTCCGTTTGAATTTGAAGAAGGAACAGGATTCATTAAAACAAAAAAAGGTTATACACTTACACTAGAAAATGGAGCAGAAATTACAGATATTTCTTTCAGCAAAGCCATGCGGTTTAACAATGGATATGCCCCAGTTTTTAAAGGCCGCGGCTGGGGACTTATTGATGCCAATGGAAATACAGTTATCGAAAATAAATATGCAAAAGCCAGAACTTTTGGGTTTACCACTGGCGTTTTTGAACACCACAACCATTGGTATTTTATTGATTTAAATGGCAATAAAATAAAGCGACCCAAAGGGGCTGAAGCCGTTCAGGAAATCATGGATGGCCTATTTGTGTACAGCAAAAAAGACCGTTATGGCTTGTATAATGCTGAAGGTAAAAAAATAAGTTCTTTTAAATTTAATCAGGTGCCTTTTGTTCACAACAATTACATTATCGGCACTAGGGCATCTAAAATTTATTTTTTTGATTTGGATGGAAATAAATTGGGAATTATGCCCGGAGTAGCAAAAGGTGGCAACAAACAAATCACCCAACAAACGGGAGGCAAAATCAGGAGCAAAGAATATAAAAACCAATATGTTCTGGGTTTCTCCACTGGCCAAATGCGCGCCTTTGGTTTAGATACCCCTTGGAGGGAACTCCAACTTCCTATGGCATTTCACATAAATGTTGCTTTGCAAAAAACCCAGTTGTTCGAGGCCTATTTAAATGATGTATTTTTAATTGGCAGCGGTGAGTCTTATTCCTTTGTAAATGCGAATAATGAACCACTTAATTTTAGCAATTTTTCTTATGCCGAACCCATGACAAATGGCTTGAGTATATGCAAAGGACAAAATGGGCAATTTGGAGTGATGGATAAATTTGGGTTTTGGACATTGCAACCTCAGTACGCGGATATCAAGCGCTTAAATGACAATTACTTCAGTTACCGGGTAGCTTATGAATTTGATATTTTTGACAGCACTGGAAACAAAATATTGGACCAACCTGTGCATTTTTATGAATACAAAAATGGGGTGTTAAAATTGCAAAATGGAAATAAAATGGGTTATTATTCCCCTGAAAATGGCATGGTTTGGGAATTGCAAGAGTAATAATGCGACTTCTAATAAATAAAGTTAGATGGGGTTTTTCTAAAATTTATTCCCTTTTATAATGAAAGGATAAGTGCCTGGTGTAAAGTAAGGATAGGTTCTTGCTTCGCAAAAAATGTATTCTCCTGAAAATTTAAAATCGGATATTTCGTAAGGGGCGTTGGACAAATTTTTCAATAGTTTCGGTTTTGCGGGATTGCCCATATCAAACACCTTCATCTCTTGAAATCCAGTGTACAAATAGCCATTGTGAAATTTGGCATCGCCCCATTTTCCAAGCAAGCGAGATTTAATTGCAGGATTTCTCGCATCACCAATATCCATAATAAGCAATTTATAATTGGCTTTGCTGAGCATTAAATTTCCACTTACTTCTAATCCCTCGCAACCTTGTTCTCTTATTACATTTAAAACCGTTGGGTTGCTTCGGTTGGTGACATCTATGCAATAAATAATTCCCGTATTTCCTGCCACAAACAATACCCCATCTTTTTCAATTGCGTAACCCTCACCTATTATGCCCTCCAAGGTAAAACTACATACCAATAAAGAGCTGATATCTGCTACATGCTTTCCCTTTGCTAAATTTAAATTGTAACATTGAATATCTGCTGCACTTGCACCTATAGCCCATAAATACCCATCTTTAATTCCACAAAATCTTAAACCCTTAAATTCACTGTTTCTTTCAAAACTGGCCAGTTTAGTTAATTTGCCATTCTCCGAAACATCAATCCAGTAAGAAGTAGAAGTTGGGTCATTATCTGTAAACTTGCTATAGGGAACTATGATTGATTTATTGTCTTGATCCCTAAATATTCCCAAAAAGCCCACTTGCATTGTACTATCAGAAATAAAGGGTCCTGGAAACTGCGGATTTTCACAATTCTGAAGACCCAAATACCCCTTACTCAAGGAAAGACTATGGCTTTGCAACATCACGTAGGGAGCTGAAGGCGAGGCGCCAGAATAAATCGCCAAAGTGCCCAAAGATTTAAATGCCAAATTGGGGTCTTCATCGTTTTTTTTCTTGCAGCTTGAAACTGATAAAACAACAAAAACAAAACTCAAATACACAAACAAATTTTTCATTTTTTAGTGACAATTAAATTCTCTTGATACGATGGGCCACCATCAAAATAAAGGGTCAATTTATTGCCGTCCCTTTCACTCACTTTGTATATGGTTAATCCGGAAAACCAAAATTCAATGTCGTTTCCCACAATTTCAGGTTTGCGTGCTTCTCCTTCAAACCAAGATTTGCCTTGAATAAAACGCTGCACACCGTTGACGTTCAGGTAAACTGGTTTTTCTACAAACCCTTTAATTTTACCCTTGTTTTCCTTTTTGCTAAAATCATCTACTTTATAAAAAACAAACCTGCCACAATTTTTAAGGGTAGTATCTTTTAGTAAATTATTGGAGTTGTCTTTAATCACCACGTGAAATTCATTTATTTCCCACTCTCCTACCAATTGCTTGTAATTGGGTGCCTTGCATGCTTGAATGGCTATAAGCACAATGCCTACAAACATGAGCAAACATATACGGGTAGTTGGATGAAACAGAATGGCCCTTCCTTTCATAGTGCACAAATATAATATTTAAAATGTGCTATTTTTAAGACCAAAACTTCCGACAATACAGGAATGTTAAATCCTTTTTGTAAGTTCGCAAATATGAAGTTCCCATTCCAAATTTCAACAGCAGAGCAGTTAGAAATGGATTATAAAAAAAGCATTTCAAATCCCGAAGTATTTTGGGCTGAAATTGCCTCGCATTTTTTATGGAAATCCAAATGGGAAAAAACATTGAGTTGGAATTTTGAACAACCCCTAGTGCAATGGTTTAAAGGCGGAATTTTAAATATAACAGAAAATGCGCTGGACCGACATGCTGCAATTACACCCAATAAAACAGCACTTATTTGTGAACCCAACAACCCCTCTGAAACGGCAATTTCATTTACCTATGAAGAATTGCTGAACAAGGTCAACCAGTTTGCACATGTATTAAAAAACAACGGTGCCAAAAAAGGCGACAGAATTTGTATTTATATGCCCATGGTGCCCGAATTGGCAATAGCAGTGCTGGCATGCGCAAGAATTGGTGCCATACACTCTGTGGTTTTTGGTGGATTTAGTGCGCAAAGCATTTCAGATCGCATCAACGATGCACAATGCAACTTGGTACTTACAGCAGATGGCGCTTATAGAGGAAATAAAAGTATTCCTTTAAAATCTGTTGTGGATGAAGCGTTGTTATCCTGCCCAAGTGTTAAAACCTGTATAGTGCTTACAAGATCAAACACCCCTGTAAGCATGCTCAAAGGCCGGGATATGTGGTGGGAGGATGAACTGGATAAGGTGAACCAAATGGAAAATTCATGGTTCGACGCGGAACCCATGGATGCAGAGGACATGCTATTTATTCTTTACACCAGCGGCAGCACCGGAAAACCCAAAGGAGTGGTACACACCATTGGTGGTTATATGGTATGGACAACTTATACTTTTTTAAATGTATTTCAATACCAACCCAATGAGGTATTTTTCTGCACCGCAGATGTGGGTTGGATTACAGGCCACAGTTACCTCATTTATGGTCCGCTTTGCGCCGGTGCTACAACAGTGCTGTTTGAAGGGGTGCCCAATTATCCTGATGCTGGCCGGTTGTGGGACATCTGCGACAAGCACCAAGTGAATATCCTATACACAGCCCCAACAGCAATTCGCAGCCTCATGCAGGCCGGAGACCAATGGTTGGATGGCAAGAATTTATCTTCTTTGAAAAAATTGGGCTCTGTGGGTGAACCCATCAATGAGGAAGCTTGGCAATGGTACTTTAAAAACATAGGTAGGCAAATTTGTCCCATTGTAGATACATGGTGGCAAACCGAAACCGGTGGCATTATGATATCAGCAATTGCAGGAATTACAGAAGCAATACCCGCTTGGGCCACTTTACCCATGCCTGGGGTTCAACCCATATTGGTAGATGAAAATGGAAATGAACTAGAAGGTGCTGCATCTGGCAACCTGTGCATAAAAGCACCTTGGCCGGGAATGATACGCACCACTTACGGTGACCATGATCGTTGCCGGGCGGCTTATTTCTCCACTTACCCTGGCTTGTATTTCACTGGAGACGGTGCCATGCGTGATGAGAAGGGGAATTATAGAATTACTGGAAGGGTAGATGATGTGCTCAATGTGAGTGGCCATAGAATTGGCACCGCTGAAGTAGAAAATGCCATAAATATGCACACCGGAGTTATTGAAAGTGCGGTAGTCGGATACCCGCACGATATCAAAGGTCAGGGAATTTATGCCTTTGTAATTGTTTCCGACAAACACCATACTTTGGATTTAATACAAAACGATATCAGCCAAACAGTGGCACAGATAATTGGCCCTATTGCCAAACCCGATAAAATTCAAATAGTGAGTGGATTGCCCAAAACACGCAGTGGCAAAATCATGCGGCGTATCCTAAGAAAAATCGCAGAAGGTGATATTTCCAATTTGGGCGACACCACTACCCTACTCGACCCCACAGTGGTGGATGAAATCGTTCTAGGCAGAAAAAAATAAATAACCCCAACATAAATTAGAATATTTATTCTAATTGTTAAACCCAAATTGCTATTCATCATGTATTTCTGTACATAAGCATTGTCCGAAATGTAATTCATGGCATGTTAACTATAGTTTACATTTCTGTAAAAAAGTATAAAAAAAATTTGGAATTCTCATTTTTTTCCCGTACTTCGTATGAACAAATTAATCCCTCTCGCTTATGGAACAACAGTACATCGTCTTATTTTTTGGTGTTGTGGCCAGTGTTGCAGCCGTCTTCGGAATGGTTGTATTTCTGGAAAACCGCAAAAACCATAACGGACATTAAAACAGTGTTCGAAAAAAAATGAAAAGCCCTGCAATTGTGGGGCTTTTTTATTTCCTCAATAGATAAATGAAATTGGTGCCTTTTATGCGCACCACTGCACAGCGCCTACCGCTGCCTTTAGCATAGCTAAGTATAATATCCCTATTGATATCATACACCAATTCACCTGTAAATTCTCCTGAAATCAAGGTTTCTACTTGAGCAGGAAAATACCGCTTTGGGGCTATCGGCAATGCAAGGCGGGTTTTTACCCAAGAGTCGTTGGTATAAAGCTTGGTAATGGGAAACATGGAATCAGGAAACAACCGGTTTTTTTCTCCCAATGAAACAAACGAATCTATAGTGCCTTTGTAAAACACAATGGTATTCCCTTTAAATTCAACTTTCCCTCTGGGCGCGCATTCTATCAACCCCCCTATGTAAGTAAAATACCGCATGGAATCTTTGTGAACCTTAACAGTGCTCAATACTTCTTGAGGTTTCGAAATGGAGGACAATGTCAATCCGCATGCAGCAAGACATAGTATATAAATATATCGCATATTCATTCTAATCTCAAATTTACACTATTTACTTAAAATATAGTTAAAATAGACTTTTGAACCTTCGACTTGGTATGTCAAAATTTTACCATCACTTTCCATATTCATGGGTAGGATATCGCTTGAAGTTTCAGCAATTTCTGTATAGTCAATCAAATTAGCTGATTTGTAAACTACACATCTATTTACATACCGAATGAAAAAGTAATAGAAATTATTTTGTCTCTGAAAATTGTATAAGAAAAAGGAGTTTACTTGGTCACCTTCTTTAGGTTGAATAAAATTTGGGGAGTTGCCATATTTGTTCATATAAAATTTTGGTTGATTTTCAAAAACATAAACAGAATCGTTAATTCGGATTGTGCGAACCCGCCACATATACTCTTTTGTTAAGTTCAACCATTCCATATTAGTTATATAAATACTATTGGGTTCAATCACCGGTTCAGCGATGAATTTTCCTGACTTGAATTCAAGCTTTACTGAGGTAAATGGTAAAGAATCAAATTCAACTAAAATCGAAGGATCTATTGGAAAAACTGAATAATTTATTTCAAATGAATCAATACCCTTTTTGTAAATTGTAGACTGGGACAAATAGTACATACTCAAGTTCTGACTGAATTTCATTGGCATTACAGCTAATTTTCCAGTATTAATATTAAAAAATGCGTATATATTCCATTTTTTCATGCGACAAGTGTCATGGGGCATGACAAATGCATTAAATACACCCGTTAAACAAATTAGACTATCATTTACAAAGTTAAATGATTCAAATTGCACCTCGGATTCTCCTTGAAAAAAGCGCTGTGTGTCACTATAAATAATTTTCCTCAGTTCCAATATCTTCTTTAATTTAACAGAATCTTTAATTGTTGTCCTATAGAATTCATCTAGATGTTCTGAAGCATGATATGAAACATAAAACGAATCAAAGTGGTTGTTATCTTTAGTTCCTAAATACAACAATCCAATACTTGTGGAAAGAATTCCGATTCTATCATTTAATTGCTTTACATCTGGGTAAGAAGATGAATAAATATCTTTCAGGAGGAAATTTGTTGGCTGAGGAATTTCGAAATTTTGTTCTACACCACCCAATAAAAATTTATACTTACTTCGTGATCTAACGAAAACACTATTGTATTTTATTGAAGTAAACTGATTGAAAATATTCGAATTTATTACAATATGGCACTTATCTAAGCTAGGTTTATCCAAATTCCTAAAATATGATTTTAAAAATTGTAATTCTACTTCATTACAACTCGGAAAAACAAAGACTATTTCAGCCTTCTTATTATAATTCTTGCAGTAATATACATATTCAAATAATTGATTTACACAATTTTGAACATTACTTTTAATTACAATACTCTTCTTTTCAATAAGTCTATTAGCAGCTTTTTCGGATCTCACAATTTGTTGTCCTAATACCGAAAATGAAGAAAGGACTATTGTAAAAAACAATAGTCCTTTCAAACTGCGAATAATTATCTGTTTAATTACAATCTGCATTGAAATATGTCCATGTTGAACCTGGATCTCCAACTTTGGCTGAACATAAATATCCATTTGAATTCATACAGCCCACTTTAATACTTGCACCAACATTAGCATATGTTGCAGGACCGCATTTTTGGCCATATATGTCCATGAGAACACCGCCCCCACCAGGTGTTGCAACCACTGTTGTAGATGCCGAGCAATTCACTTTGATATCACCTAAACCAGTAGGATTGTAATTACCGTGATCTTTAATTTCCTCTGCTGTCATTTGGGTCATAACTAGCCCACCCAAAAACGTCACACTCCCATCTGAGTTAAATTCCATGCCATTTACACCTGTGCAATTGTAAGCCACACCATTAACTAATCTCATAACATGTTGAGTCTGTGCACTTGCAAAGCCAATCGACAATACAAATACAATTGTAAAAATTACTTTTTTCATAGTTTATTTAATTTGTTAATCAAAATTAAAAGCTAGAAAAGGCAAATACAATCAAAAAAACATAGCTCTTAGTCTACAAATTATAGCTTTTTCTTAATTTCTTGCAGTATATCTGAAATTGTGCTCAACTCTG
Source organism: Bacteroidia bacterium (assembly GCA_020853295.1). GTDB lineage: Bacteria > Bacteroidota > Bacteroidia > NS11-12g > UBA955 > JAGXTF01. Next base: position 8,486 of record JADYZD010000257.1, read on the forward strand.
CTTGTATGTTATAATTAATATAGTTACCCTGAAAATTTGAACAATTATTAAATATTTGTGCAGGATTGAATGTCATTAACATATTAGGTTCAACATTCAAAACTGTAGCTATCGCCTCCAAATTTGAAATAGTAATATCTATTTCACCTGCTTCAATTTTTTGAACCCAATTCTGGCTCTTTTTTAATTGTGCAGCCAAGCCTTCTTGAGAAATGCCACGTAATGTTCGGAAAGTTCTTATATTATTACCCAATTTGTGCATACTACAATAATAAGGTATAGATTTATGTTTTACAACTAACTTAAAACAAAACGAACCGACAATACCGGTTCGTTTTGTTTATTTAAAATTTTTTAAATCAACGTGCAAAAAGCATGTCGGTGTATTTTGGCAATGGCCAATCTGAATCATCTATCAATTGTTCCAATAGATCGCTGCTTTCGCGGATGCTGTCAAACAAAGGTTTTACCTTGCTGCAATAGGCAAGTGCCCTTTTGTGTGCATCGGCAATTTTGTTCGCTTTGCTGCGTTCATTGGTCATTTTGCGGTTGTCTTCGTGCAATTTGTTAATCAAGGCACTGATTTCAGACAAAATTTCCAATTGTGCTTTCAACTGCGCTTTGCTTTGGCCTACGGCCATTAAAGCATTCACATTATCCGCCAACCTTTTTTGGAAACGAATAACACTTGGAATTACATAATTCTGAATGATTTCATTCAACACCCTACCTTCAATTTGAAGGCGCAACACATAACTTTCAAAGCGAATTTCAGTGCGAGCTTCCAGCTCTTTGTGACTGAAGATGTTGTTTTTCACAAACAAGTTCACGGCTTCTTTGCTCAAATAAGCTTCTAACGCAGCGGGTGTAGTGGTTATATTATTTAGTCCGCGTTTTTTAGCTTCTTTTACCCATTCTTCTGAATAACCGTTTCCACCAAAAATCACCTTTTTGCTGTCTTTTAAATAACCACGCAATATGGTTTTAATTACGTCTTCGGTTTTGGCAGATTTAGATGCTTTTACCCCTTCATCTACTTCTTTTTTAAATTGAACCAGTTGATTGGCTACAATGGTATTCAACACCACCATTGAACTAGCACAGTTATCGCTGCTACCTACTGCCCTAAATTCAAATTTATTGCCCGTAAATGCAAAAGGAGAAGTGCGGTTCCTATCCGTGTTGTCGAGCAAAATTTCAGGAATATGCCCAATTTTTATGCTACCTGCCGCCTTTGAACCTGCTTTGGCATCTTTTTTACCTTCAAAATCTGTCAATACATTTTCTAGGGTATCGCCTACAAACACAGAAACGATGGCTGGTGGCGCTTCATTCGCACCCAAGCGGTGGTCGTTACCTGCGGTTGCAATGCTGGCGCGCAACAAATCTGCATGGTCATAAACTGCTTTAATGGTGTTGATGAAAAAGGTTAAAAATTGAAGATTTTGTTCTGGGCTGCTTCCTGGAGAAAGCACATTTACACCTGTATTGGTAATGATGCTCCAGTTGTTGTGCTTACCACTGCCATTAACACCTTTAAAAGGTTTTTCGTGCAACAATACTTTTAAGCCATGCTCTTCAGCAACACTTTCCATTACATCCATAAGCAAGCTATTGTGATCTACAGCCAAGTTTATTTCCTCAAACTGCGGGGCACATTCAAACTGCCCTGGGGCAACTTCATTATGCCTGGTGCGCAAGGGAATACCCAATTTATGTGCTTTTTCTTCAAAATCTGCCATAAAAGCCAACACCCTGTTTGGAATACTTCCAAAATAATGGTCTTCCAATTGTTGTCCTTTTGCCGGTGCACTGCCCACCAAAGTGCGGCCTGAAAGCATCAAATCGGGCCTTAATTGAAAGTGCTTTTCATCTACCAAGAAATACTCTTGCTCTACACCCAAACTGATATTGCAATCGGTAACTTTTGCATCAAAATATTGTGCCACTCCTGTTGCCGCTTTTCTGATAAAACTTACCGCTTTAAGCAAAGGTGCTTTATAGTCCAGTGCTTCACCCGTATAACTCACAAAAATGGTGGGAATACACAAGGTTTTTACCCCTCCCTTTTCCATAATAAAAGCTGGAGAACTTGGGTCCCAAGCTGAGTAACCGCGGGCTTCGAAGGTGTTGCGAATACCACCACTTGGAAAACTAGAGGCATCGGGCTCTTGTTGTACCAAGGATTTGCCGCTAAATTTCTCAACTCCCGTATCTTGGGTTAATGGTTCAAAAAAACTGTCGTGTTTTTCTGCAGTAGTGCCACGCAAGGGTTGAAACCAATGAGTATAATGGGTGCAACCTTTAGAAAGCGACCACTCCTTCATACCTTGGGCAATTTCGTCGGCTTGCTTGTGGCTAATGGGTGTGCCATGTTTTGCGGCATCTTCAATTGCAGTTACAGCTGATTTGCTTAAAAACTCTTTTTGTGCTCCGGGACCGAAAACATTTTCGCCGAAGTAGTTGGAAATTTTAGATTCGTTTAACACTGGGTTGTCGTTTTTTCTTGTGGGTTGTGCAGTTGATGCTTGAGAATTGGTGGTTTTTTTGGGAGATGGCATTTGTCTTTTGGGGATTTTTAAATAACCGCTGCAAATTTCACTCATATAACAATAGGAATACAAACAGCTTTGGGGTATTTATCCATAAAATGTAAACTTTTTACCCACCTCTTTTTCAAATCCTACAACAGAACAGCATTCAAAGCTATTGCTCAAATAAAAAAAAATGCAAGTGCCCAAGAATCCATATAAATTTGCACTCCACAATCCAAAAAATGGCAAATTCGCATTTAAACAAAGTCTCCGCGGCGGGGCTTTTAATCACTCTGGGAATTATTTATGGTGATATTGGGACTTCTCCTCTGTATGTAATGAATGCAATTATCGGGAAATCAACAATCAATGAATTGATGGTTTTGGGCGGTATCAGTGCTGTTTTTTGGACACTAACACTGCAGACGACAATTAAGTATGTCATTCTTACACTTCAAGCTGACAATAAAGGAGAGGGTGGAATATTCTCCCTATTTTCTTTGCTCCGCAGAAGGTTTCCTTACCTCATCATAGGAACCATTATCGGTGGTGCTATGCTTTTGGCCGATGGCATTATTACACCGCCTATTTCGGTTTCCTCGGCAGTAGAAGGTTTGCGCTTAATCAACCCCGATATTAAAACCATTCCTATAGTTATTGCCATCATCACTGGCTTGTTTTTGTTCCAACGGGCCGGCACTAACGTTGTTGGTAAAGCATTTGGTCCTATTATGCTTATTTGGTTCGGTATGCTAGCTGTGCTAGGCATCAACCAAATAGTTCAGCACCCATACGTTCTTAATGCCATCAACCCCAAATACATGTGGGATTTTCTCAGTTCAAGCAAAGAAGCTTTTGTACTCTTGGGTGCGGTTTTCTTGTGCACTACTGGTGCTGAGGCATTGTACAGCGATATGGGGCATTGTGGCAAAAAGAACATCCGCATTAGCTGGGTGTTTGTTAAATTTTGTCTTTTGGCAAACTATTTCGGCCAAGGCGCTTGGTTATTGCAGCACCAAGGACAAACACTTTCAGAAAAAAGCCCATTCTATGCCATTATGCCTGAATGGTTCTTGGTTATCGGTATTATCATTGCAACAGCAGCAACCATCATTGCAAGCCAAGCCCTGATTTCAGGGTCATTCACTTTGGTTTCTGAAGCCATTCGCCTTCATTTCTTCCCTAAATTTACAGTTAAATTCCCCAGCAATATCAAGGGACAGATTTACATTCCAGTGGTAAATTCTGCCATGCTTTTGGGCTGCATTGGCATAGTGCTTTACTTTAAAGAATCCAGCGCTATGGAAGCCGCGTATGGCCTTGCCATTACCCTAACCATGCTTATGACCAGCATCCTTTTGTTCTATTATTTAAAAATGAAACATTGGAACATGGTTTTGATTTGGGCCATTATGATGGTGTTTTTTACCGTGGAAAGCGTTTTCCTATTTGCCAATTTGGCCAAATTTATGCACGGCGGTTATGTTACCCTTTTCATTGGTGCGGCAATAGTACTGCTCATGTACATTTGTTTCCGCGGTGGTCAAATTAAAAACAGGCTTGTAAGCACTGTAAAATTGCAACACTTTAGGGACAAACTTAAAGCCCTATCTCAAGATACCACATTGCCAAAGTACGCAACCCATTTGATTTATTTGAGCAAAGTAAAACCCGATGATCAAGTAGAACCGGTAATTCTGTATTCTATTTTACAAAAAAGACCCAAACGGGCCGATTTTTATTGGTTTGTAAATATTGATGTAACCGATGAGCCTTTTACCATGGAATACAAGGTAAATATTATTGATAAAAATGACATCATCAGGGTTCGGTTTAAACTTGGCTTTAGGGTACAACAAAAAATCAGTTATTTCCTAAAATTGGTCATCAATGACCTTGTAAAAAGTGGTGAAATTAACTTAGACCCATATTACCACGCGTTCACTGATAAAAATTATATTGGTGATTTTAGGTTTGTAATGATTGAAGAAGAAATTAGCCATGAAAATGAATTGCACTTTTGGGATGAATTGACCCTAATTGCATATTCATCCTTGAAAAAAACCGCTGCCAGTCCAGAAAAATGGTTTGGACTTGATGAAAGTATGGTTTCGCATGAACTCGTCCCAGTAGTAATTAAATCTCAAAAACCAGTAAATTTAACCCGCATTAAATAATGTTAAAAATTGGCGTTCTTTTCACCACTGCCCTGGCCTTTATTGGCAATGTTAGTGCGCAATTAAAGTCTTTCAATCTTGATGATATTTTCAAGAAAAACACCTTTGCAATGAAATTTGCACCCGGTTTTAATGTGATGGCCGATGGCAAAAGTTATTCAGTGCAAGAGGCCAATGGAGCATCCTGGAAATTGAACCGATATTCATTAGAAACTGGAACCTTGGTTGAAACACTATTCTCTGGCGAAAGTTTAACGGATATTACACCTCCAGAATCTTATGAGTTTTCTTCAGATGAAACACATTTGCTGGTCACCAGAAATACAGAAAGAATTTACAGACACAGCACCAAAGCCAATGCTTTTGTAATTGACATTGCAAAAAAAGAAATGGTTGAAATTCCTGGTGGTCAAGTAATGTACCCCACCATTAGCCCCGATAACAAAAATGTGGCTTATGTGCGAGACAACAACTTGTTTATTTTCAATTTGGTTTCCAAAAAAGAAACTGCAGTTACCAATGATGGCAAAATTAATGAAATCATCAATGGCGGTGTGGATTGGGTTTATGAAGAAGAATTTAGCATGAGCCAGGGATTTGAATGGAACACCAACGGCAAATTTTTAGCCTACTACAAATTTGATGAGAGTAAGGTAAAACAATTCAGCATGGATATGTGGGGCAGCCTTTACCCCGAACAAGAGGTATGGAAATACCCTAAGGCGGGAGAAGACAATAGTAAAGTAGATGTATTTATTTTTAACACAGAAAGTAACAATTCAGTTCAATGCAAAACGGGCAGCGAAAACGATCAATATTTGCCCCGAATTAAATGGACCCAAGATGCCAATATTTTGAGTGTTCAGCGCTTGAACAGAAAACAAAATCATTGGGAATTGCTATTTTTTGAAACAACTACAGCTGCTGAAAAATCAACTGTTGTTAGAGATGAAACAAGCAACACCTATATAGATATTAACGACAATTTATATTTCATAAAAGGAACCACCCAAATATTGTATACCAGCGAAAAAAATGGCTACAACCATTTGTATTGTTTTGATTATAAAAAAGGCAAAGAGCAACAAATTACCAATGGCAATTGGGACGTTGTGGCTATGGCAGCAGTGAATGAATTATTGGAAACCATTTACTACACGAGTAGTGAAATATCTCCAATTGAAGACCATTTGTACTCCATTAAATTTAATGGTAAAAATAAAACGCTTTTAACTCCCGAACCCGGCAACCACAACATCAGTTTTGGAGGTGGCAATTTGTATTACACCGATATGTCGAGCAGCTTTGCTTCGCCATATGTTTTTACACTTAAAAAAGCAGGCAGCGATTCGTCCAGGGTATTGGAAAACAATCAGGCTTTGATTGATAAATTTAAGGAATATGATTTGGGAAAAACAGAGTTTGGAAAATTGACTACTGCAAGTAACAATGAATTGAATTATTGGATGATAAAACCACCCAATTTTGACCCACAAAAAAAATATCCTGTTTTTATGCATGTTTACGGTGGGCCTGGGCACAATACCGTTAGAAATAGTTATGGTGGCCGCAATTTTTTATGGCACCAATATTTGGCCTCTATAGGTTATATTGTAATCAGTGTAGACAATAGAGGTACAGGAAATAGAGGAAAAGAATTTAAACACAGTACCTATTTGCAACTTGGCAAGCTAGAATTACAAGACCAAACAGAAGCCGCCAAATGGATTGGCAAACAACCATGGGCAGATGCCAGCCGAATTGGAATTTGGGGTTGGAGTTTTGGTGGATATATGAGCAGTTTGTGTATCAGCAAAAGTGCCGATGTTTTTAAAACTGCAATAGCGGTAGCACCAGTTACCAATTGGCGGTTTTACGACAATATTTATACTGAAAGATTTTTACAAAAACCACAAGACAATGCAACCGGTTATGACGAAAATTCACCTATCAATTTTGTCAACGGAATAAAAGGCAATTACCTCATTGTACATGGCACTGGAGATGACAATGTGCATTTCCAAAATTCAGTAGAAATGGTAAATGCAATGATAAAAGCGGGTGTGAATTTTGATTCTGAATTTTATCCCAATAGGAACCATGGTATTGGCGACCGCGCAGCACAGTATCATTTGTACAAACGGATGACTGATTTTGTGATTCAAAAATTATAATTGAAACATGAGAAATAAATTGCTAATGCTGTTTGGGTTTTTCTGTTTCGGGCTGCAACAACTGGCAGCGCAGGACACAACAATTGCAAGCGACACCATTGCTACCTTTAGAAACAGTTCATTGGAATTTGAATTTCCTTACCAAATCAACAATAAAAGCAAAAGTTGGAAATTGGATACAAGTGGCATTTATGGACCCGCCATTATTTTATTTCCACCTGCAAACCCTAAAGGATACAGTTGCTACATTTACGTTACCACACAACCACAAACAGGACCAGCTGTTAGCCGTGACTCTATGATTCGGGCCAATGTGCAATTTCTTCCATACAGCATTGAGGCATTTCAGTTAATAAAAGCGGATAGTATGGATATCAATGGAAAAGAAGCCTTTTCTCTCAGGTATGAAGGAAAACAAAATGGCAATATTTACCGGTGGTGGCAAACCTACATTGTTTTTAATGGCCAAATGTATGCCATTACTTATGGAGCTACACCAGAAGCATTTAAAGAGTTTGAGCCGGTTGCCATGGTTTTAACAAATAGTTTTAAAATTTTGGATTGATTCCAACTTTTTCCGTTAGCACTTGTTATTGAAATATGCCCCTTAAAGTAGGAAAAAAAGCCCCGGAATTCAGCATTCCCAACCAACATAATGAAACCATAACCTTAGCTTCTTTAAAAGGCAAAAAAGTGGTCTTGTATTTTTATCCAAAAGACAACACACCCACTTGTACAGAAGAGGCATGTAACCTACGCGACAATTATAAATTGCTTCAAAAAAATGGTTATGTAGTTTATGGAATATCCCCCGACTCCGTTAAAAAGCACCAGAATTTTATTTCAAAATTCGACTTGCCATTTGATTTGCTCTCAGATACAGAATTGACCATGGTAAATAAATATAAGGTATGGGCAGAAAAAACATTGTATGGCAGAAAATATATGGGAGTATTGCGCACCACTTATATCATTAATGAAGAAGGTGTTATTGAAGAAGTAATCGAAAAAGTAACATCTAAAGACCACACCTCTCAAATACTTAAGTGATTCTAAACCTTTATAGGGTAGATTCCAATTAGTTTTTGTTTTTTTGTGGTCCTACTTTGGCAAAGAATATTCAAAAAATCACAGTATTGGGCAGTGGCAGTTGGGCCACCGCTTTGGTAAAAATCATTTCAGAACACCCTGAAATTGCTGTTACCTGGTGTGTGAAAAATGAAGAGTACCAGAACCATATTGCCACATTCCACCGCAACCCAAAGTATTTATCTTCTGTAGAAATTCACAGCACATCTGTTACCCCGGTTACTGATATTCAACAAGCAATTTCAAATGCCGATTTAACAATACTGGCTATTCCTTCTGCATTTCTTTCAGAAACATTAAAGGGAATTCAATTGCCCAAAGACAAATATTATGTTTCTGCTGTTAAAGGAATTGACCCTAAAAGCAAACAGGTAATTGCCCGATTTCTAGAAAACGAATATCAAATTCCATCCCAAAACATCGGTCTCATTACAGGTCCTTGTCATGCCGAAGAAGTGGCACTTGAAAAGTTGAGTTACCTCACCATTTCAGCATTAGAAACCGACTTGGCCCAATCTATAGAAAAATGCATAGCCTGCAGGTATATTAACACCACTGTAAACAATGATTTGTATGGGGCAGAATATGCAGCAGTACTTAAAAATATTTATGCCATTGGCTCGGGTATCGCCCACGGATTGGGCTATGGCGATAATTTTCAGGCAGTTTATGTAGGTGCAGCATTGCGTGAAATGGAATTGTTTTTAGATGCCTTGCACGAAACCCATAGGGATGTCAAAAATGCCGCTTATTTGGGTGATTTATTGGTGACTTGTTACTCCCAATTTAGCCGCAACCGCACATTTGGCAATATGCTGGGCAAAGGATATAGTGTAAAGAGTGCCCAATTGGAAATGAACATGATTGCCGAAGGGTACTATGCTACCGAAAGTGTGCAGAACCTTTGCAATGAATTGGAGCTACAACTCTCTTTGGTAACTGCTGTATATGAAGTGCTGTATCAATCCGCATCTGCCAGATTGATATTCAATAAATTAGCCGCAAATCTTTCTTAAAAACAGGCAACACATTGTTACGGCAATGTTAAGTATTCATTACTCAAATGATAGGTTTTCTTAAACATCTGTTTATAATGCGATAACCCCCCGAGGGTTGTTTTGCATGCTGAAAGCCTATTACTAGAAAAATGAAAAAACTATTTACACTATCAGCCATGTTTTTCATCGCTGTTTGTGCATTCTCTCAAAATGGTTCGGTCTCGGGTAAAGTACAGTCATCAGACGGTAGAACCCTATCCAATGTAAAAGTCTATGCCGTTGGAGCCACAGATACTGTGCAAACCGATGTGGATGGTACTTACAAAATGCAATTGCCTGCCGGTTTCCACAAAATCGAATTTGATGGTTTTGAAATGGAATTGTCGCGCGATTCTGTTCAAATTGTTGCCTATAAAGAATCCTATTTGAATATGGTTTTAAATGCAGTTACTATTGGAAAAATAGGAACTGCAAATGTTCGGTGGAACCGCAAAACCACTGGCAACTCAGTAGCACATGCCATTCAAAGCAAACAACTTGCTGTTCAAATGATAGAAGCAGTAAGTGCACAAGATATTGCACGTACAACAAGCCGCACAACTGGTGATGTAATTAAACGCATACCCGGTGCAACCATAATGGATGGAAAATTTGCAAACATCCGTGGCATGTTTGATAGGTACAATGCAGGTTACCTAAATGGTGCACCATTGCCAAGCACCGAAAGCGATAGAAAAGCATTCTCATTCGATATTATACCTGCCACTTTGCTTGATGGTATTGAAGTAATTAAATCTGGAACACCTGACTTAATCGGCGATTTCGGTGGTGGCATTATTAGAATCAATACCAAAAGTATTCCTGCCAAATTTACCCAAAGTATGAATATTGGATTCCAATTCAATACCATTACTACTTTTAAAAATATCCAATCATTTAACAGCTCTCCTAGTGAATTTTTCGGAATCCCTGGAGCAGGCAGAAAAATACCGAATTTGGTTGAAAGCTTGGCTACCCACAATGCTGAATTGAATGCCGCTGAATCCAAAAAATTCAACAACGACTGGAATATTAAGAACATATCTCCTATGCCATCTCCAAGATTCAATTACACCTTGGGCATGCCATGGAAATTAAAAGGCGAAAAAGAATTGGGCTTGTTGATTAGCCTTAATTACAGCATGACCCAAAAATATTCAGATGGTATTGTGAATCGCCAAGATTTAGGTGACAATAGGGCTTTGAGTGCTTTTAACGACAAACTTTTTAGCAGCAGCGTTCAAAATGGTGGTATTGCGAATTTGTCATTCAAAATGAATAGCCGCAACAGAATAGATTGGAAAAACCTTTTTACCATTAATTATGATGCTGCTTCTACTTTAAGAACAGGTGTTTCTGATTTTGAAAATGATGTAAAAACCGATGGATATTCAAATTTGGTAAATTTCAATAGATTGGCCAGTACCCAACTTAATGGTACCCATATTTTAGATAAAAAACAAACTACCTTAACATGGTTGGTGAACTATGGAAATACCCACCGCAGTATTCCCGATTTTAGAATTGCCCAATATTCTTCTTTTAGCCCTACAGACAGGTACTTGGTTACCAATGACTTTTTCAATTCTGGATCAGGTCGATTTTTCTCTAGCCTAAATGAAAACACTGCTAGTACCAGCGTGGATATGAAACACAACTTTAAAACTGGAAAATTAATTACCAATTTAAAGTACGGTGTTTTTGCGCAACTGCGCACCCGTTCATTTACCAGCAGAGAATTTGTATATGGCCCTGTAGGAAAAGTAATTGCAACTCAAAACAGCCCTGCGCAGGATTTGTCTGATGATCAGATATCCTCTAAAGGTTTGTATTTAATAGAGAAAACTGCTACTGACCTAGACCAGTACACCGGCACCAGCAATTTGCAAGCGGCATACTTAATGTTGGAAAACCACTATCCTTTATTTAGAACAGGCAAAAAACTAAACATGCTAAAAGTAATTTACGGTGTTCGTTTTGAGAAATTTGGTCAGGTAATTAAGAATGACATTTTTACAAAAATTTACAAACGCGACGTTTCCAACAATCCTGTTACCAATGATTTCCTACCTTCTATAAATGTTATAACACCCATAACTTCTAAAGCAGGTATTAGAATGGCTTATTACAAAACTGTAAACCGCCCTGAATTAAGGGAACTTGCTCCATTCTCATTTTATAATTTTAATTTAAATTCTGAAGTAGTTGGAAACACAGAATTGAAACGTGCGACCATACAAAATTTTGATTTCAGATTTGAAATTTTTCCAGGAAAAGAAGAAATGCTTTCTATAGGTGCATTTGCAAAAAACATTTCAAATCCTATTGAATTTTCTTTGGATCCAACACAAGCACAAATTCGCACATTTACCTATAAAAATGAAAAAAGTGCTTTTATTAAAGGTGTTGAATTAGAGATACGTAAAAAACTCAATTTCATAGGCAATTCCTTTGCTCCAGGATTATTCAACAATTTAAGTCTTTACGGAAACTTGGCATTAATCAATTCAAAAGTAAAATTTGGCGCCAACAGCACGGGTACACAAAACCGTCCATTGCAAGGTCAAAGTCCTTATGTAGCCAATATTTCCCTTTTTTACGACAATGTAAAAACCGGTTTAACTGCAAGTGTAAACTTCAATAAAATCGGTTCAAGAATTGCATATATCGGAGTGCCTGCATCTATTCAACCTTTTGGAATGGATATTTATGAATTTGGCAGAAGCATTATGGATTTCCAATTGGGAAAAACAATAGGAAAAACTTCCAATATTAAACTTACAGTGGGCGATGTATTTGCCCAAGAAACCTCATTTTATCAGGACCTTAACAAGTCTGGTAAATTTGAAAAAGGAACTGACAATACAATTTTCAGTTTCACCAATGGCAGAACCGTTACTATTTCATACGGCTACACGTTCTAATAAGAACTTGGCTTTCACAAAAAAACCGGCAATGCCGGTTTTTTTGTGCGCTAATATTTTCCAATTATCCCCTGGGTTTCCAAGCTATTTCCTCAGCACCCGAAGATTTATCTAAAAACCGAGCAAGTGTAAATAAATAATCGCTTAAACGGTTTAAATACCGCACCACCCAAGGGTCTATTTCTTCTTGATCCGCCAAATAAACAACAAGTCTTTCTGCACGGCGACACACACACCTGGCCACATGTGCCTGTGCTCCAGCAACACTGCCACCTGGTATAATAAAATTCTTGAGCTCAGGCAATTCTGCTGTGAATTTATCGATTTCAGTTTCCAATAAAGTAACATCTTCAGGATACAATTCAGGTAAAATCATTTTATTGCCTGGTGCGGAAGCCAAATATGCCCCAACAGTAAACAGCCTGTCTTGAACTACAGACAAGGTTTGAACCACCGAATCCAAATGGGTTTGTGCCCGTATAAGCCCCAAATGGCTGTTGAGTTCATCAACTGTTCCATAAGATTCTACGCGTATATGGTGTTTAGAAACACGGTCACCTCCTATTAATCCTGTTTTGCCATCATCCCCAGTACGGGTGTAAATCTTTAAAGTCATGCTACAAGTTTAAATAGAAACATTTAAATAAGGTATTTGTTCGCGATAATAACATTGGGTTAAAATCGGTAACATTAAACTAACAATTTATAACCCTTTGATAACATTACCTTCAACATGCGATAAAGCCACAAGGTGAATTTTGCTCCGACAAAAAACAGAATTACACATGAAAAAAATTACTGGAATTATCGCAATTGCTGCATCCTTGTTTGCAACCCAATCACAGGCTCAGTTTTTCGAACAAACCGATTACGTTGGAGCACTAAGTTCTGACGCCGCTAAAGACTGGACAGCAGGTTGGACCAACTGGAATCCTAAAAGCACAAACTACGCTGCTGCAAACGAAACCAGCACCTTAGATGCGTCTGCTAGCGGAAAAAAAGAAATCACTAACACCGTTACACTAGACAATACCAAAGTTTATTTGCTTAAAGGATTTATTGTAATCAAAAGCGGAGGAAAATTGATCATTCCTGCGGGTACTTTAATCCGTTGCGAAGGTGACTTGACCGTAACTCCAAAAAACTATGCTTCTATTATTGTAGAACGTGGTGGTATGATTGATATTCAAGGAACATCTACCAGCCCTGTAGTATTTACTTCAAACAAAGCAGCTGGTAGCCGCGAACGTGGTGACTGGGGTGGAATTGTTATTTGTGGTAAAGCTGTAAACAACCAAGGCGCAGATGTACAAGTAGAAGGTTTTAACAACGTAACATTTGACAATACTTTGGCCAAATTTGGCGGAACAGATAACGCAGACAACAGTGGTTCTATTAAATATTGCCGCATCGAATTTGGTGGATTGGCTTTTGAAGCCAACAAAGAAATCAATGGCCTTACTTTGGGTTCTGTTGGTTCTACTACCACCATCGATGGTGTTCAAGTTTCTTATTCAAACGACGACTCTTATGAGTGGTTTGGTGGCCAAGTAAACTGCAAACGTCTTATTGCCTATAAAGGTACAGATGACGATTTCGACACTGATTTTGGTTATAGCGGTGCTGTTCAATTTGCTATTGCAGTTAAAGATTCTGCATACTATGATTTGTCATACAATGCCCCTTCAGGTGCTTCTACTTCAGAAGGATTTGAAAGTGATAATGATGCAGCAGGTTCTGGTAAAACTCCTTATACAAGTGCAGTATTCAGCAACATCACCATGCTAGGTCCTATTCCTGTTGGCAGTACTTATGCCGACCTTGGTACAGTTCAAAAAGCAGCTTTCCGTCGTGGTGCACGTATCCGCCGTAACAGCCGTTTAAGCGTAGTGAACTCTATATTTATGGGTTACAGAAACTTCATCTACTTTGATGGTGATAGCACCATTAAAGCATCTGGTGTGGCTGATAGCACATTCCCGAATAGCCATGCTTTCCGCAATAACTTAATCGTAAATACGGCAGCAGCTTTTTCACCTGCTACCACAACAGCAAACGGTTTGGTTGAAGTAGCTAATGCAGCTTGGTTAGGCAAGTTCAACAATTGGCTTAAAGCTCCTACCAACTCAAACAATGTGAATCCAGTTGCGTATACCAGCAAAACTGTGTTGGAAGATCCAAACAATCCTACAACTCCAAACTTCCGTCCTGTAAGTGCTTCACCAGCACACAGTGGTGCAGGTTTCACCCATCCCCGCATTGCAAACTTTGGTGTAGTATCTAGTGTAAATACAATTGCTTCAATTGGTACCTATGTGGTTTATCCAAATCCAGCAAAAGATATGATTTACGCAGATATCGAAGTAAATAATTCAACAGAGGTAAATGTATATATCACTGATTTGAGTGGTAAAACCATTGTAAATGCTGGCAACCAAAGCATTAATACTGGTGTCAACCAAATTGCTGTTTCTACAGCAGAATTGAACAACGGTATGTACATTATGGTAATTGAGTCTACAGCAGGTAAACTTACCAGCCGTATTGTAGTAAGCAAATAATTATTTAGGTTATAATTAGGTTTTGTTCAAGCAACCCGGGCGTAAATGCTCGGGTTGTTTGTTTTATTTGCAGTTGTGAATGCTGATTTAAAAAATGCCATTGCCGATCTGGAATTGGAATATGAAAAAAACGCCAATACAGAAATTGCAGCAGGCATGGCCAAATACATGAAAAATTTATTTCCTTTTTACGGAATTAAAAAACCCATAAGAACCGAAATAGAAAAACCCTTTATTGATGCCTGCAAAAAACTTCCTTTTTCAGATTTAGAAGCTGTGATAAAAGAACTTTGGATTAAAGATCAGCGAGAATTTCAGTACACGGCAATTGTATTATTGCGGGCGTCTAAAATCTGGAAAAACAAAGAAAGCTTGTCCTTAATAGAATGGCTACTGGTAAATAAAAGTTGGTGGGACTCAGTAGATGCCATAGCGGCGCACGTTGCCGGAGGGTATTTATTGGCATTCCCAAATGCAAAAAGCAAAACCATAGATTCTTGGAAAATGAGTAAAAACATGTGGTTAAACAGATCTGCTATTATTTTCCAAATCAAATACAAATCAAAAACAGATATTCCATTGCTATGGGATTTGTGCATTTTTTTTGCACCACAAAAAGAATTTTTTATCAAAAAAGCCATTGGTTGGGCCTTGCGCGAATTGAGCTATACGGAGCCTGACTTGGTGAAAGAATTTGTGGCCACCAAACCTTTACAAAACCTGAGTAAAACCGAAGCGTTAAAGGCAATAAAAAGAAAAGAATTTCTAATACAATAACCTAATAATAGCTCAACACTATTGTCAAAAGGCGCAAATTAATTACTTTGGTTTTATTGGAATAAAAATATCCTCCTCAGAATCAGGATCATTGTTTTTATACAAATCACCCAATACCTCAAAATGCGGACGCAAGTCCAACCCATACTCAGAATGTGGCAACCAAACGCCCAAAATATATTTAAATATTTCAGGATTGGTATTCAAGCCTTTGTAGTGAAATACAGCATATAAACCAGCTGGAATTTCGAGCACTTCCATATTTTCAGGAACTGATGTTACTTCACCTACCTCAACCGCTGCCCATTTTTCAAATGTTTGATTAAAATTGCCGGGTTCTAGTGGTTGCTCATATACACTTAATGACATGAGTTCATTGTTTTTTGCGCCAATTATTTCCCTTTTTCTGGGCATAAAATTCCGCCAAACTTCAGCAGTTCTATTGTTTGCCAAACTCATATTGATCCGCATTCCCACTGCTTTCTTGGCCTCAAGCTCTACGATTTTTGGTTGTATATTCATTGAAATTTTTATTCATTTCAAGTAAATAAAAAGACCTTTATTAAAGGCCTTTTCATTTACTATTTGGATGATGTTATGCGTATCGATTTCCCACCCAAACAAACCTGCGGTTTACATATTCAGGATTGGTAAAACCTGCATTGCCACTGGGGTTCCCGCCGGTTACATGGAAATCACTAAAGGCTGCATGTGAATTTACAAATGCTGCACCGTGGAAATTAAAACTTACAGGTGTAAATGCATTGTTCATGGTATCTGCAACTGTGCTGCAAAAACTTTCATTGGTGGAATAACACAAGCATGTAATGGCACCCAATTCTGTTGCTGAAGCAGCGGCTAATTTTAAGCTCTCTGCACTGTCTTTGGTTTTGATCACAAAAACCGCAGGACCAAAACACTCATGTTTCCAAAGCTCTGCATTGGTTGCATCCACCACCATTACAACAGGGCTTTTCACCCTTGCATCAGGAAATTCTGGATTGACAATTTGAATGCTATCTAGGGCAACTGTGGCTTTTAACTTTGCCGCTTCTACCCTACTCACGGTTAAATCATTTTGAATGGCACCTAAGGTAAATGGACCTGCTTTAGGGTTTTCTACCAAATTTTTAATAGCCGTGCACAAATGTTGCACACAATCATCAAAACTCAAATTGCCGTCAGCCGTGTTTATTCCGCCTTCTGGAATGAAAATATTTTGCGGTGCTGTGCACATTTGTCCGCTATACAAGCAAGCAGAAAATGCCAAATTCCCAAAGGTAGCTTCAGCATTTGTAGTGCTATCAACAATGGCTGAATTCACACCCGCTTTTTCTGTAAAAGTTATTTTATTCTGAATGGTTTCTAAGTAATCACCAAAGACACTTCCACCCGTATAATCAATCATTTTTACAGCTGGGTTTTCTGCCAATATTTTGGTAATTTGATTTTCAGGAGTATCTACGCCCAATTGAACTACGTTGGGATGAATCCCCGCTGCTTTAAGGGAATTTTGAATTTCTGCCACCACAATAGCAATAGGCAAAATGCTTTTGGGATGGGGTTTAATAATTACCGGATTTCCAGCCATTAAACTGGCGTATAGTCCAGGTACGGTATTCCAAGTTGGAAATGTGCTACAACCAATAACCAAAGAAATTCCTCTAGGAATGGGTTTGTAAGTTTTCTTCAACTTCAGATCAAATTTGCCCATGTTTTTCACCCAATCCACATCTGTTTCAAAGCGGGTTAATTCTTGCCAAGCAAGGGATATCACCTCCAAAGCCCTATCGTTGCTGTGGGGGCCACTGGCTTGAAAGGCCATCATAAAACCTTGGCCTGTAGTGTGCATGGTGGCATATGCCAATTCAAAAAAGCGGTGGCTAACGCGTTCTAAACTGTCGGTAAGAATTTCTGCCCTTTTATCAATGGCCACATTGGCCCATTCTGTTTGCACTTCTGTAGCATATTTAATTAAATCTGCTGGTGAATATTGCGCATACCGAACGCCAAGCCCTACTTGCATATATGGGCTTACCTCTGCACCAATGCGCTGGCTGTGGGCATTTTCATGTACTTCTGTAAAATCTGTATTCAGTGTTTTTTGAAAAGCAGTAAGGCCTAGGTCATTTGCATCCTCAGCATAGGCTTTGGGATTCTCAGGATAGGCAGCAAAAAACTGGCGGGTTTTCTGAGCAGAAAGGGCCAGTTGAATCATTTCTTTTGATTTTATTGTCATTTGAATTTATATTGAATCTTCTTGAAATGGTGCATGCATTTTATGCAACCATCGGTGCAGTAAAGGTGCAAAAATGACACCCACTGCGGTTAAAAAAGCCACCCCACTGTAAATGCTATAAATGGTGGCGAATATTTTGGCATTATCGGTTTCTAGTTCAATTGCAGGACCCATTCCGGTAAGTATCATGCTTGCATTGTAAAAAGCATCTACCCAACTGATATTTACAAAATACCGATAACCAATTGCCCCAATAAAAAGGCTTATGAAAATAAAAACCATACCAGACAGGGTATATATCACTACCCGCCGTCTGTATTGTTGCTTTGGCGCTAGCCTTTTGGTTCTATTTTCAAAATTAAAAACCATGTTTAATTATGCTTGTCCGGTTTGTCCACCAAAATTAAGTGGAAATCCCCCTTGAGGGCCAAACTCATCCAAGGCGATTTCTCCAAAAACCTCTTCAAATTTTTGTACATTATCACTTAAAGCAAGCATAAGCCTTTTGGCATGCTGTGGGGCCAAAATAATTCTCGACTTCACCCTGCCTTTGGGCACTCCGGGCATTAACCTAATAAAATCAAGTATAAACTCAGAATTGCTATGTGTAATTATGGCAAAATTGCTATAGGTGCCTTCGGCAACATCTTCACCCAATTCAATATCCAATTGTTGTGGGTTGATTTCTTTTTGATCACTCATATTGTTATGCGCAAAAATAACCATTTTATCGGCCCAAAATACATCTTATGCCCAACAGAATTTATATTGTACCTGAGTCGTTTTAAGGGTAATAACCCATAAATTTGTATACTTTACTTATGAAACTAAAACTTTCAGCCTTTTGTTTTTCTCTTGCATTTGTTGGGATTGTGAATACTCAAACCCCAAACTGGGCAGAGCATGTGGCGCCAATCCTTTACAACAATTGCACCTCTTGCCATATACAAGGCGGTATAGCACCGTTTAATCTAGTAGGGTATACCTCTGCAAAAAACTACAGCAATTCCATTAAGAGTTCAACAACGAATAGGAATATGCCACCTTGGCCAGCCGACCCCAAGTATAAACGCTATGCACATGAAAGGCTGTTAAGCAATGAAGAAATAAAAACCATTTCAGACTGGGTAGATGCAGGAAGTCCCATGGGCGATGTTAACAAAGCACCAGCCGATCCAATCGCAAAAACAGAAACCAGCATTATAAGCCCCGATCTGCGTTTAAAAATGCCAAATTATGCTGTAAACACTTCTGCCAAAGATGAATACCGCTGTTTCGTATTGCCAACTGGGCTTAGTGCCGAGAAGTTTTTAACTGAAATCGAAATAGTTCCGGGTAACTTTAGTGTGGTACACCATGTTTTGGTTTTTCATGATACCAGCAATATTCCAGCGTCATTGGACTTGGCTGACCCCAACCCCGGCTATTTGGGTTTTGGTGGTACAGGTTCTAGCAGTTCCAAACTCATTGGGGTATGGGTGCCAGGCCA
>JADYZD010000258.1 GCA_020853295.1 Bacteroidia bacterium
ACCAATAAATAATAAAAATGACAAGTATTCACCTGTGATAAATTGCAAAATATTGAGTTACAAACTAATGATTTATAACCGCTGGGGCCAAAAGATTTTTGAATCCACTAACACAGAAGAACAATGGGATGGGAGCTATATGGGGCTGCCTGCGCAGGAAGGCGTTTATGTTGCTATTATTGAATTAGACGGTTACAAAAACGATATAGTTTCAAGGCAAAATATAAGTCAAACATTTCATCTTTTACGTTAATAATCCGCACCAAGTTACTCTCATGAGATTATGTGATTAAGAAAATGTGGGAATAAGGGAATATGGGATTTTGGGAATATGAGATTAAGAGAATATGTGATTATGAAAATGTGAGATTAAGAGATTATGAGAATATGAGATTAAGAGAATATGAGATTATGTGATTAAGAAAATGTGAGAATCTGAGAATATGAGATAAAGAGAATATATGATTAAGAGAATATGAGATTATGAGATTAAGGGAATATGAGAAAATGAAAATGTGAGATTATGTGAGTAAGAAAATGATTGAATGAGAGAATATGAGATTGGGGAATTATGAGAAATTAGAATTAGGAGTTAATTCTTAATCCTTTATCCTTAATCATTAATAATTCACAATTCACAATTAATAACTGCTAAATAGCTTACCAGCTTCCTCCGGCGCCGCCACCATCGAATCCTCCGCCGCCGCCAAAGCCACCCCAGCCGCCGCCTCCACCACCGCCATTGCCTCCCCAGCCACCACCAGAAAAACCTCCTGTGGGAAACCAGTAAACACCACCGCGTTTAAACCCACGCCCATTGTGGTTGTTGTTATTGATAAACAGGATAAAAATAACAATGATGATGATGACAATGAGTAAGCCCCAGCCAGGACCTTCATTCGCTTTTTTGCCTGCTACAAATTCGCCTTTTAAGGCCTGTATGTAGGCTGTTGTGGTTTGGTCTATAGCTGCAGTATAGTTTCCTGCCCTTAGGTTGGGTATTAAAAATTCCCTTTGAATTTGGCCCACAATACCGTCAGTAAGCACCCCTTGGGTGGCTTGTGAAGTAAGGGTGTGGTATTTTCTATCGCCAACCGAGAGGTACAACACCACTCCATTGTTCTTTTCTTTAGAGCCCACACCCCAACCCCTGGCAAATTCCAAGGTACGGTTGTACACATCTTTGCCATTGAGACTGCTTTCTATGACCACCGCTATTTGGGTACTGGTAGAATCCTCGTACGCCTTCAGTTTGGCTTCAATCATGGCCATGTCTGCGGCTTGTATTACACCCGCAAAGTCATTGATATGCCCTTTATATGGCGGTACATCATATTTTTCTTGGGCTTGCAATGAAGTAGCAAATCCCAACAATAAAAGTAAAAACAGTTTAACCCCGACTAATCTCATTGCTAATTTCATTGGGGTTTTGGCCATGCCATGGGTAATATTCCTTCAATTTTTCGCCGGCCAGTTGGATGCCGGTAATAATGCCATTTTCAATATTGCCTGTGGCAAAACCTTCTGTCATTTTTTGTGAAACAGAATCCCAAAATTCATGAGTTACTTTTTCATGGATCCCAACATCGCCCAAAATGGCAAACTGTTGTTCGGAAGGAATGACATAAATCAAAATGCCACTGCGCAGTTCTGTTTTGTGCATGCCCAATTTTTTAAAAACGTGGGTTGCATCTTCCAGTGCCGACTTTCGTATTTTCTTAGAAAGGTGCACCCGCAGTTCTGCGCGCGTATCTTTTTCCGCATTTGCAATTGCCGCAACAATCTGCTTTTCAACCTCAGGGTCGAGTTTAATTTTGCGGAGAAAATCGAACATGCTTATTTAATAATGGCTGTTTTGTTGGTGTTTCAAATACATCAATGTGTTCGGTTTTAAAATGAAAACCGAATACTTGCTTTATTTTTTATCCCACAGTTTGTCGTAATCAGGAGCATCTTGTGCACCTTCTTTGGCTTTGAACTCATCCTTAACTTTAAATCCAGCCATTCCAGCAATGATGTTTCTTGGGAATGTGCGAACTTTTATGTTATAATCTTTAACCGCAGTATTGTAATCGCTTCTGGCTTGGGTAATGCGGTTTTCAGTACCATTTAAGTCGTCCTGCAATTTCAAAAATGCTGTAGTGCTCTGAATTTGGGGATAAGCCTCAACTGCAATGGTTATTGCACTATTGATGGTTTTATTGGCTTGCTCAATTTCCTGAGGGGTAGTTGCATTTGAAATCTGATTTTTTGCTTCAACAATTCCCGCGCGGGCTTTGGTTACATTCTCAAGAATGGTTCTTTCGTTTTTAGCTGCCTCTTGCACGGTTTTAATCAATGCGGGAATGAGGTCTGCACGACGCTGGTATTGCGCTTGTACATCGCCCCAAGCTTTTTTCACACCTTCGTCGGTATTAATCAAACCATTGTAACTGCCGCAGCCCCAAAAGCCGAGCATTGCCACTATTCCTGCGATCACAAGAAGTCGAATGTTTTTGCTATTCATTGTATTAATTTTAGTCCAAATATAGAAGCAAATTGTTTGCCCAACACATTTTTTACAATTTCCATGTCAATTTGTCTGCCTTTTTCCCTTTCCATACTGCTCACATCTTTGTCGGGTATGCCACAAGGAACAATGTTTCTGAACATTTGTAGGTCGGTATTTACGTTTAATGCCAAACCATGCATACTTACATACCGGCTGCATTTAATGCCAATAGCGGCAATTTTGCGTTCTTGCGGCAATCCTTTGTCAATCCACACCCCTATGCGGTCGGGGATGATTTCTGATTTAATCTCAAATTCCTTTAAAGTATGGATAATGGCAGTTTCTATACCTTCAACAAAGGCTTTTACCCCCAACTGTAGTTGCTCTAGGTCAAAAATAGGGTAGGCCACCAATTGGCCAGGACCGTGGTAGGTTATGTCTCCACCACGTTCTATATGAAACACCTCTGCACCCATAGCCTTGAGCATAGCCGGTGTGGCCAGCATGTTGTTTTCTTCAGCACTTTTGCCATAGGTGTATACATGCGGGTGCACCACAAAAATCAAATGGTGCTCTGGTGTAGTGCCTTGCTGTTTTTGGGCAATTTTGTTTTGAAACAACTCTAGCTGATAATCTAGGGTGCTGCCATAGCCTTGCTGCCCCAAATCAATGAAATGACATGTCTGCAAAATGTAAACTTGCCACAAATTTACGGGGAATCATTTACTTAC
>JADYZD010000259.1 GCA_020853295.1 Bacteroidia bacterium
GGTGAACAATCAAAAATTCAGTGCTTGTTATTCCATAGAGGAAAATACCTTCAATGGCCGCACTTCTATTCAATTGAGGCTGCGCGATATCAAACAGGAATAATATGAAAAGGCGGGGATTTTTAGGTAAAGGCGCACTGGCATTGGGTGGAATTGTATTGCCTCAAAAGCTATTTTCAAATCACCATGGCCCTTTTGTTTTGCCGACCTCCCCAACAGATGAGGATGCAGTTAAAGACGAAGCTTATTGGAGCAGCATAAGATTGCTCTATGAACAGCCAAAAGATTATATTAATTTAGAAAACGGGTACTTTTCGCCTATGGCATTGCCGGTTATTGCTGCACACCAGCAATTTGAAAACCACATCAACAAGCGGACATCTTGGTTTATGCGCAAAAACCAAGAAGACGCCATTGTAGAAGCAAGAAAGGTGCTTGCACAATTTTTAAAGTGTAAGACTGATGAATTGGCCCTTACCAGAAACACCACAGAATCTTTGAACACCCTCATTGCTGGGTTTCCATGGAAGGCAGGCGATGAAGTGGTTATTGGAAATCAGGATTATGGAAGTATGGTGGCGGCTTTTCAGCAAGCTGAAAAGCGCCATGGTATAGTGGTGCGTGTTGCCAATGTGCCCATTCATCCGCGCAGTGATGAGGAAATAGTAGATGCCTATATGGGTTTGACCAACTCCAAAACCAGGCTGCTACATGTAACCCATTTGATTAACCTCACCGGACAGTTGTTGCCTGTAGCTGCGATTAGCAATGCAGCGCATGAAAAAGGGATATTGGTTGCAGTAGACGCGGCCCACAGTGTAGCCCAAATCAATTTCACTATTGAAGAATTGGGCGCCGACTTCGTCGGCGCCAGCCTACATAAATGGATGGGAAATGCATTGGGCACAGGCTTCCTATGGATGAAAAACCAGCATATTCCTTCTATTTGGCCACTGATGGCAGATTCTGACCATGAGGCAACAGATATCCGCAAATTTGAACATCAAGGCACCCGTCCCATTCAATCACTACAAACACTTAAAGCGGCTATTCAAATACATGAAAGTATTGGTACAGAATTAAAACAAAATCGGTTAAAATATTTGATGCAACTTTGGTGTAAAGAAGTAGCAGAATTTCCTGGAATTACTGTACTTACACCTTGGAATAATGCCAATAGAAATAGTGCCATTGCTACTGTTTCTGTAACCACCTACCGCCCGGTAGACTTGGCAAATAAGCTATTAAAAGATTATAATATTTTTACAGTTGCAATAGACCACCCTGTTATTAAAGGAGTAAGGGTTACACCTCATTTGTTTACCAAACCTGAAGACGTTTTGCTACTGGCGAAAGCACTGCAGGAAATTGCAAAATATTAATATTTATTCATCAATATTTTGTGAAGGGAAAGGACCTTTACTTCGATATTTTCAAAAACACCCTTACATCATAAATGCTATCAGCTCCGGGGAAAAACTGAATTTCCTTATAGCTTTTTTGAGCCCTCATTGAATCCAATGGCATAGGTGCATCTCGCACGGCATGAAAACCATCCCAGATCACTACTGAACTGTCGGGCAACCAATCTTTACCAGGACGTTTGTCTAGGCTCCATAAGTACCAAGTTCGGGTTTTATCGGGTTGGGCCCAAGGGTCGAGGTCCCATTGCGCATTTAAAAACGGCAACTGATGAATGATGGGCTTGCTCCAAAGTCCTTCCTTTTTAATAAAATCCTCTGCCTTTTTTAAATTACCCGACCCATGAAACCCTGTGATACTGGGTTTGTTTTGCCAAGGTGGTGGAAAACCGTTTCCAGAATAAGCCAAACCAATACAGCCAATTACCAGTAAAATGGGTATTGATCTGTTTAAATAACGAATATCGAATGACAACAACCTATCTAGGGCATATAAAGCCAAAAGTGCAGCGATGGGTGCGATTACAAAAAACACCCTTAACAAGCCATGAGAGCCAAACTCTCCTTTCCACCAAATGTAAGAATGGGCGCCAAAATAAGAGACAAAAATTGGTGCCAATAGCCAAAACGAAAAACGGCTTCGTTCTTCTGGCGCTTTCCTTTTTAATAAATACACAATGTGCGCAGCCAACCAAATTAAAGACATCACTACCAAGAGCCCAACGATGATACCTGTAATATGGCGTTGGTTTCTGATGTAATGAAAAGGATCGCCATGCCCGGGGTCGAATGTACCTTGACTTTCGAATTTGAAGTAAGGATTGTCGCTAATAATCCAGAGCCAATTGCCGGTAATGAGTGCCGCTATTACAGAAAATATTACCGTTCCAGTGAGCAACAATGGAATTTGACACCAATACCGTCTCACCACCAAATACAAAAGAATTGCGGCAAGAATAATAAATCCTTCGGTCCTAAAAAACGGCAAGAAACTGGCCAGTATGCTTGCGGAATTGATGCGTTTGGCTGCAAACAAATAGCATACTGCTGCCAGTGCAAAAGCATTGATGGGTTCTGTAAGTCCTGAAATTACATTGCCAAATACCACTGGCTGGAAAAAGAAAAAAGCCGCTGCCATCCATGGCAAACGCATGCCCATTTTTCTAGCGGTTTGGTACACCATCCAACCAGCAAGAAGGGTGCAGGTGATATTCATTAGGTACAATCCCTGTATGCCAAGATAGGAAAAGGGAATAGCCGGAATGGTAAACATGGGTTTGCCCCATTGGTCAAGTATCAATTCAGGATGAAGGAGGCTCCATCTGGCATAGAGCAAGTGGTTCCAACTGTCTTGACCCCCAGCAGGCCATTCGGCGCGGTACCATAATAGAAGATACAGAATGAGTGCCACTCCTCCTATTGCAAAAGCAGCATGCACATTTTTAATATTCAGGTACCTGAAACGCAATGTGGCGAATATAGTGAATAAGCCTATATAATAGAATGCAATTGAGGCAAATGAGGGTTGTAATCAACCCATTTTAAGAGTTCATCCTCAAAAGGTAGAATGCACATGCATCATGCTTTGGATGCGGCGTTCTGCAAGTTCAATAGCCGCAAGTTGGGTATTGATTTTCTTTTCAGAAGCAATTCCGTAAATATCCAAAATGGTATTGTAAATATTCTCGGTTTGTGCAAAAGCCTTTTCACGCACATAACCTGTATATTCTGAATACACATTAATCAATCCACCGGCATTAATAACAAAATCAGGAGCATAAAAAATGCCTTTATCACGGATTAAATCCCCATGAATTTTTTCATCTTCCAATTGGTTATTTGCAGCACCAGCAACAATTTGACACTTCAAACGGCCGATATTTTCAGTATTCAAAAGACCACCCAAAGCACAAGGTGCAAAAATGTCAACATCAAGGCCAATCATATCTTCACCTGAAACTGGAATGGCTCCATGATTTTCAACAGCTGCTTGGATCGCTGATTCGCTGATGTCGGAAACATAGATTCTAGCCCCTTCTTTATGCAAGTATTCTACAAGGTGCATTCCCACTTTGCCAATACCCAATACTGCTACAGATTTTCCATGCAAGCTATCGTTACCCCATGCTGCTTTAGCAGAAGCTTTAATGCCCATGTAAGTACCATAAGCGGTAACTGGTGAAGGATCTCCGCCACCACCCATGATTTCAGGAAGACCCACAACATGGTTGGTTTCCATTTTCACATATTCCATATCGCGTGTGGTAGTTCCCACATCTTCGGCAGTAATGTATTTGCCATGAAGGTTCTCTACAAAGCGGCCAAATTTGCGCATTAAGGCTTCACTTTTGTGCAACTTAGGGTCACCGATAATTACAGCTTTTGCACCCCCTAAATTCAAACCTGCAACAGATGCTTTGTAGGTCATTCCTCTAGACAAGCGCATGGCATCGCGAATGGCATCTTTTTCATGGGCATACATCCACATGCGGGTGCCACCCAAGCCAGGACCCAATATGGTATTGTGTATGGCAATAATAGCCTTAAGACCTGTTGCATTGTCTTGGCAGAAAACAATCTGCTCGTGATTGGTATGTTCCAGCCCAGCAAAAATTTCGTACTGCGTAGCTGCTGTGTTGATTGTTTGAATTTCCGCCATTGTAAAAGTGGCGCAAAGATAGTATTTTAGGAAGAAAAAGACAACGTATCCAAGGCACACTAAACAAGTGCTTCAATTGCTGGTATTTGTCGGGGTTTAGACGAAGCTGCAACCGCGGCAATAGCCTTAATGTGGGCCGGAGTTGTTCCACAACATCCGCCCACGATATTCAACAAACCGGCACTGCACCATTGTTCAAAAACGGAAGCCATATGCTCTGGTGTGTCGTCGTATTCTCCAAATTCATTGGGCAAACCAGCGTTTGGATAACAACTTACGTTCACCCATGCCGCATGGCTCAATTCTTCAATAAACGGGCGCATTTGATCTGCTCCTAATGCACAGTTTAGGCCAACTGATAGCAGATTGCCATGAGAAACAGAATACCAAAACGCTTCTGGTGTTTGACCGCTAAGTGTGCGGCCTGAATTATCGGTAATAGTGCCACTCACCATTACGGGAATATCTTGATTGATTTCCTCTTTCAATTCATTCACTGCAAACAATGCTGCCTTGGCATTTAGTGTATCAAAACTGGTTTCTATGAGCAAAATATCTACGCCACCATCGATTAAACATTTTGCCTGCTGCTTATAGCACTCCTTTAGCGTATCAAAATCAATTGCCCTAAAAGCAGGATTATTTACATCTGGACTGATACTGGATGTGCGGTTGGTTGGGCCCATAGCACCAGCAACAAACCTGGGTTTATCGGGTGTTTTGGCCGTGTATTCATCTGCCGCCATCCTGGCAAGTTTTGTAGCTTGAAGATTCAATTCCGGCACCAAATCAACCAAATGATAGTCCTCCATGGAAACACTATTTGCATTAAAGGTGTTGGTTTCAATAATGTCGGCACCTGCCTCAAGAAATTCTCTATGGATATCCAAAATCCACTGCGGTTGGGTAATTACCAATAAATCATTATTCCCCTTTAAACTGTGTTCAAAATTTGCAAATTGCTCACCACGGTATTGCTCTTCTGTGGGTTTCAATTTTTGTATCATGGTGCCCATAGCCCCATCAATCACCATAATGCGGTGTTTTAATATCTCTTTAATTTGTTCGTTCTTGTTCATGCTGTTAAAGTTGGTTTAAATAGTGGTAAATGCTTTTTAGGGTAAGGTTGATATATTGATCTGAAACGGCTACAGTGCCATTCTTAGTGGCTGCTGCTATTTCTCCGCAATTTAGGGGCAATCCAGGAGTGCAAAACAAATCAAAACAAGTAATACTGTTAAAGTTTTTTACTCCTGGGGCGTGCATTACTTGTAACCTGGCAATATCCAAGGTAACACCATGACTGGGCAAAAGGTTTGAATTCTTGCTATAAAAAACAACATCACATTCACTTTTATAGAAAGCATTTACAGCGGGCAAAGCGGTAACTGGCTCTTCCTTTTTTTCAGCAAAAACTGAAGCGAAACCCGCTTCAATGTTCTTTAAATTGTCGCTGGAATCAAAAGGTGTGAACACCACAAATGCTTTATGTTTAAATCCGAAATACATGTTTCTGCCATTGGCTTTCACAAAACCACAGGGATTGGTTTCAACGATACCACCAGTTAAACCCTTGGGTACGGATTGGGTAAAAAAATTGCGAACTGCGGATTCAGAATTCATACTCAAAGCCAAGTAGCGTCCATAATTGTTTTCAAAAATTACGATATCCGAAAACAACACCAATCCCACATCGCTTGGATTTTTAACATTCTTAAATGCTGAAAAAGATGCAATTTTATTGGCAATGCTATCCAGATAAACAGGAGTGCTGCCTTTAGATTTGTTGCGAATTTGCTTGGTTTTGAAATGGTAAAACCACTGCGCATCTTTAGGTACAACCAGCACCAGATTGCTACCAGCCTTAAAATTATACCATAAATAAACGGCGACCAAAGAGGCTGTAACAAAGACCACAATGATTAGACTAACTGAGGTGCGGATAAATGACATAATTTTAGTGCAAAGGAACAGCAGCAAAAGGGGAAAAAAAAGGGGCTGACAAATTTGTCAGCCCCAGTATGATTTGATTTACATTTAATTAGGAGCCACTTTTATTTTCTGCTTTTTTCTTGCAGCAATCTTTGTGCTCACTTCCTTTTTGGCAACTGCCAGATTTTGGTGCTTCAGAACCTGATTCCGCCTTTTTATCACCGCTTTCTGTAGAAGTGCTGCTTGCTGGAGTTGCAGATGCACTTGCACCAGTTTTGCCTTTGCAGCAAGCTTTGCTTTCACCGCCTTTTTTGCAACAAGAAGAAGATCCTTGTCCAGCGCATTGTTTCTTTTCAGCTGGCTTTTCAGTAGTAGAAGAACCAGAAGCAGCTGTGGTAGGAGCATTGGCCGGTGTAGTGGTCGCAGCAGTTTGCTCGGGTTTTACCTCTGTAGATTTTTGTTCTTCAGTTTTGGTATCACCTGTTTTTGTATCAGCAGCAGATGCTTGGGCATTGGCAGCAAGTGCAAAACCAAATACCATAAACGACATTACAAATATTTTTTTCATGTTTAGTGTGTGATTGTTAATTGTAAAACAAAGATAATACCAAATTAGGGAAATTTTGCCAAAATAGTTTCTCCACCCACCGTTTTCTGGTCTAAATTTACAAGAATCTCACAATCTAGGGGGAGAAAGATATCAATGCGCGAACCAAAACGAATAAAACCAAACTCTCCACCCTGCTGGGCAGTATCTCCTGGTTTGGCGTAACAAATAATTCTGCGGGCTACAGCACCGGCAATTTGCCTAAACAACACTGCACCCTTATCATTTTGAACCACCACTGTGGTACGTTCATTCTCTGTGCTGCTTTTGGGATGCCAAGCTACCAAGTACTTTCCTGGATAGTATTTTTGATACGCCACCTTACCTGCAACAGGATAGCGGTTTACATGCACATTTAAAGGTGACATGAATATGCTAATTTGCCTCCTTTTGTCTTTAAAATATTCCGGCTCTTCAACTTCCTCAATCACCACTATTTTTCCATCGGCAGGTGCAATAATTACTGAGGCGCCGACAGGCGTATTACGTGTAGGATTTCTGAAAAACTGAACAATTAAAAAGAAAAATATGATAGACGCCAGCAACAGTATATTAAAAACAATACCATCGCCAAGTAAAAAGTGGAATCCAAAATTTACAGCAGCCAATAAAAGCATGGCAATAAATATGATTCTAAAACCTTCCCTGTGTATAGACATGGCCGCGAAAATAGCTAAGAGTTTGGCTTCACTTCTACCAAATCCCTAAAAAAATAATATTTGAACTGCTAAAGGCAGTGGAATGGATACCCAGGAATTAAAATGAACCCCTTAATTTTAAGGTACTGGCTACTTTATCCAAGGCTACAATATAAGAGGCAATCCTCAAATCCACTTTGTACTTTTCCGAAGCAGCATACACATGGTCGAAAGCTTGTTTCATCACCCTGTCGCTGCGGCGGTGCACCCGTTCTTCTGTCCAATAGTATCCCAGTCTATTCTGAACCCATTCAAAATAACTTACAGTAACACCACCCGCATTTGCCAAAATATCTGGAACCACCATAATGCCTTTGCTGTTTAAAATGGCATCGGCCTCTGCAGTTGTGGGTCCATTGGCACCTTCAACGATCAATTTGGCTTTAATTTTATCCGCATTCAACGGGGTGATTTGATCTTCCATGGCAGCTGGAACCAAGATATCGCAGGGCAATAAGAGAAATTCTCCATTATGCACCACTTCTCCTCCTGTAAAACCTTCTAAGGTTCTGTTTGGGCTCTGTTGAACATATTCAATAGCCGCCAAAACATCAATCCCTTCAGGATTGTAGTACCCACCGCTAATATCGCTTATTCCTACCACCTTCACTCCCAGTTGGGCCAACAATTTGGCTGAGATAGAGCCCACATTACCAAAACCTTGCACCACACAAGTGCAATCGGTAGGTTTCATGCCCAATTTGGCCATGGCACTTCTAGCCGTAATCATTACTCCACGACCAGTAGCTTCTACCCTGCCCAAACTACCGCCCAAAACCAAAGGTTTGCCGGTAACTACACCCCAACTATTGCTGCCGTGAATTTTGCTGTATTCATCCAGAATCCAGGCCATTTCTTGAGGACCAGTACCCATATCCGGAGCAGGGATATCCCTGTCTGGACCGAACACATGTTTCATGGCAAGGGTATAGCCGCGGGTAAGGCGTTCCAATTCCCCTTTGCTCATGCTGCGGGGGTCGCATTTGATGCCACCTTTGGCACCGCCGTAAGGAATATTTACTACAGCACATTTCCATGTCATCCAAGCAGCTAGTGCTTTTACTTCATCTAAATTCACATCCATGCTATAACGGATGCCCCCTTTTGAGGGACCCAAATGCACGGAATGTACGACCCTGTATCCTTCAAAAACCTGGATATTTCCATCATCCATGGTAACAGGAATATTTACAATAACGCATTTATCGGGTGCTTTTAGAACTGAAGCAAACTGCTCATCCAAACCCAATATTCGAACTGCTTCATTAAAGCGGCTCATCATGCTTTCCAAAGGATTATATACTTGGCTTCCGCCTGAGTGTGTAATTAATGCCATAGCGACTATTTTCCAATTAAGTGGGGGGCAAAGGTACCGCTACAAAACCATTGCGCTAAAATTGATATATGTATTTGTGCACAGTTTTTAAAAATGTAAAATTAAAAACACATTTTACCGCCATTTAGCACTGTGAAATTTGGCCATTAGGCCTTGTTAGTGGCCTTCGCTGCCTTTAAACTAAAGCTAAATACAGAACCAGCGCCTTCTGTACTCAAAACAGAAATATTTTCTCCATGGGCCTCAATAATGTGCTTACAAATACTCAATCCAAGTCCGCTACCTCCACTATCCCTACTGCGGCTTTTTTCTACCCTATAAAAACGTTCAAATATTCGGTTCAAATGATCTCTTGGAATACCTATGCCATTGTCTGCCACTTCAACAATTACCTTATTTCCAGTGCTTGTAAGCCTAAATTTGGTATATCCATCTTGCTTGCCATATTTAATGGAATTGTACCCCAAATTGGTAAGTACTTGTCTGATCCGAAATTTATCTGCAAATACATTGTAATCGGCATCATTCGCATAGGCGTATATGTTGATTTTTTTCTCATTGGCTTGTATTTCCAAGGATTCAATCACATCGTGCACCAATTCCAATAAGTTAAAATTTTCAAATTCCA
>JADYZD010000260.1 GCA_020853295.1 Bacteroidia bacterium
CCCCAACAATTCTGAGTGAGGAAATGTGTTTTGGCACTAAAACCGCATCAATAAAATTTAAGCTAAATTCTGCCGATACTTTTAATATAAAAATAAGTTTAGACAGCCAACAATATTATGATACTTCTAAGATCTTTAATGGATTATCAGGAGGCTTAAAACAATTTTTTGTTCGTAGCAATTCAGGATGTACTTATAAATCATCGGTAAATTTATTCAGCCCAGAGCCCTATACCGTGCCAATAAAACTTGACACTACTCTGTGCAATGGGCAAAGATTAATGCTCAATGCACACCACCCATCTAGCGTTTCTTTTATCTGGAAAAAGCAACAAACTACGCTTCGCAATACGGATACTATAACAATCTCCAACGCTGGTAATTATCAAATTTTTTGGATGGATAAGAACGGGTGCATAGACAGCCAAGGTGTTGTTGTTAAAAGGGAACTGCTAGATGTAAATCACGATTTTTTAGTAGCCAGTGAAGCATTCCTAAACGATACTGTTTATGCTGTTAACATTAGTTATCCCGTAGCGGACAATTACAAATGGGCCAACAGTGATCAAAGAATTAAATCATTTTCCAAATCCATAAATACATTGGGAAATACTTTCCCAGATACCGGTTTTTATAGAATACACTTATACAGCAAATACAAATCCTGTGGTTTTGAACTGAGCAAGACCATTCATATTCTTGGAAAAAGTGACACTTCATCCAGCAACCCCAAACTGGGTTATAAGGGTCCACTTATTCAGAGTTTTAGTATAGACCCCAATCCCAATGATGGGCACCATTTCACGATTAAAATTCAATTAAGGGATACCCACAATATTAGCATTTACAAGCTAGACCCAGTAAGTGGAGACATTATAGGGGATATAGATTTAAGAAATAAAAAATACTACGAATCAACTGCTTTTACCGACCCTTATGCAACACCTGGGGTATACTATCTCAAAGTGGTTGCAGGAAATGAACATAAAACCATAAAGTATATAGTGGCGAAATAAAAAGGATGAAGGCCAAATTGTATATATTGTTGGGTTTATTATTGTTATCAGATTCCATCTTAGGTCAAGATTTGGAAGCCATAAAAAATGGAGAAATATTGTCAGCAAACGGAGGCATTTCATTTTCACAAATAGCATATAACAGCAACAGGCCTTTGCCCGCTAGAAAGCCGTACACCTATATGCTCAATGGAAATGTAAACCTAAAAATATTGGGTTTTATTGATGCTCCCTTTGTATTTATTTACAGCAATTTAGGCAATAAATATACACAACCTACATTCAATCAAAGCAGCCTTCATCCTAAATACAAATGGGCACAATTACACTTAGGCACTATAAACACATCTTGGTCTCCCTACACTTTAAATGGCCATGTATTTAATGGCGGTTCTTTTGATTTAACACCTGGTAATTTCTCTATAAGTGGGGTTTACGGTAGGTTTGTAAAACCGACATCACCAGAGGGTGTAGTGGGCAATAGCAACAGCACTGCCGCTTTTGGAAGAAACGGCGCAGGAATTAAATTGGGTTGGCAAAATCCAGGCAAAACCAATATTGCAGGGAATGTTTTTTATGCTGCTGACAACTTACAGTCATTAATACCTGATTCATTTCTTAGGCTATCACCCCAGGAAAACTTAAGTATGTCATTAAACTCCACATTTGTTCCCATAAAATGGATCACATTTCATACTGACTTGGGATTGAGTATTTTAAATGAGGACCGAAGAATATCGAATTCCCACTTGCTCAAAGATCGGAAAAATTATGGCATGTTTAGGGCTGTTAAATTGAACATGGATTTGGCATTGGGTAAAAATATGATTACAACTGGTTATGAACGAATAGATCCGGGTTACAAAACTTTAGGCGCCTATTATTTCAACAATGATTTAGAGAATTTTACACTGGGTATTGCCAATAATTTCTTTAAAAATAAATTGCGTTTACAAGGAAATATTGGCAAACAAAGGGACAATTTAAATGAACAAAAATTGAACCTAATGCGCCGTACGGTTGGAAATATCACAGTTCAATACCAACACAATAAGCATGTGAGTATCAGCACCAATTATTCTAATTTTTTGAGTTATTCCAATTTGCGCACATTTAATGAAACCCAAAACAACACCAATATTTATGCGCAATGGGATACCTTAAATTATAGGCAAATCAGCCAAAACTTAAATACCGGTGTGCAGTGGATTCTAAAACAAGACTCAATAAAACAACGCCATATTTTGCTCAATGGCACAGCACAAACCGCAGCTGACCGCCGAAATGGGGTTGTAGAAAACGGAAGTTTGTTTGTAAATGCCCTTTTTGCTGTTAGCCAACAAAATAAGCGAAGTGGCATTTCTTTTACCATAAGTGCCAGCCTGGCGCACACTGAACTGGCAGGCATAGGCACCTGGTTCTGGGCTCCGGCAACCACTGTATCATTGCCCCTGGCCCACAAACAATACAAATGGAGCAGCACCCTAAGTTTTACCCAAAACATGCGCCAATCACAGGCAGGTACCCTAAACCTGAGAACCCAGCTCAGCGGCACCTTTGCCAAAGTACACCAACTCAGCCTTAGTGCTATGCTGCTGCGCCGCAGCGCCTTGCCCGCCCAAGCCTTGCGCGAATCTACCCTTACCCTGGTGTACAGTGTAAACACCCAATTTTTTGACCTGCGCAACTGGCGCAAGCAAGCCAAAAACATGCCCTAAAAGAAAATGCCACCGCTAGCGGTGGCATTTTCCCTTTCTTTCTTAGGTAGATGCATGGCCACACCAGCTTAGCGCTGGGCCTTTGCTTGCAATTGTTTTATGGCAGCCTGCATGGCCGCTATGGTTTGCTCCTGCGCCTCCAATTTTGCCTGCTGCGCGGCAATGGTTTTTTGCTGCTCCTGTATGGCCTTTAATGCCACACCCGCAGGGTCTATGGTGCTTATAGAAGTGTTGTTTACCCCGGTTTGAAACAAGCTGTGAAACTGCTGGGCCATAGGGCCTATATGGTACTCTTCGGTGCCAGTGTATTTCCAGCGGCTGATATCCAATTGCATTACCCGTGCCAGCAAATCGCTGCCTTCTATGGCTGTAATATCGCTTTTTAAATTTACATCGCTGGCATTGGTCCAGCTGCCCCCACCTGTAAGGTAAGCCCCATTGCCATTAGAAGCAGTTGTACCCACCTGAAAAACCGCACCAGTTCCTAGGCTGGTTCTGCCAAACATCCAAGTGGCGACAGTGGTATTGCCAAATGACATATTGTTACTACCATTGGTACGTGAATCAGAACCAAGTGCGGTGGAGTTTCTTGCTGTTGGGGTTGATGTGCCACTATTAAAACCTAAAAAAGTATTGTAAGATCCTGTGGTATTCATTTGTCCGCTTACTCCGCCCACAGCGGTATTACCTCCACCTGAAGTATTCGCAACCAAACTGCGGTCACCTACTGCGGTGTTTCCATTACCTGTATTGTCTGCAGGGGTACTGCTGCCACTTAATGCTTCTGCCCCTATAGCTGTGTTGTATGTAGGCCAAGGTGTACTACTTTGGTCACAAGCATAATACATGGCGTGGTAACCTATGGCCGTGCTGCGGGAATTGCCTTTGTTGCTGTACAATGCCCAGCTGCCCAATGCGGTATTTTCAGAACCTGCACCATTGTTAAACATTACGTATGCGCCCATAGCGGTATTGTCGCCTCCGCCGCTATTGGAAACCAAGGCGCTGGAGCCCAGGGCCGAGTTGTATTTGCCCGTATTGTTGGCCGGGGTACTGCTGCCCATTAATGCTCCATTACCCACGGCTGTGTTATAAGTAGTACTGCCTGTGGTACTGTTATTGGCATAGCGCATGGCAAAATAGCCAATGGCGGTGCTGCCACTGTTGGCCACATTGTCAAACAATGCATCCACACCCAAGGCCGTGTTTTGTTGCCCAGTGGTATTGGAATACATAACATGGCTGCCAATAGCGGTATTGTACTGCCCCGTAGTATTGCCAGACGCAGCATTATAGCCCATTGCCGTGTTTTCCCCACCTTCAGATATGCTGTACAAGGCATTAAATCCCACACCCACATTGTAAGAACCATTGCCTTTACCTGAGCCATACAGAGCACTTTTGCCTATGCCTACATTGGCATTTCCATTGTATTTGTTGTACATAGATGCGTATCCAATGGCCACATTATCCGCCCCAGAGGTATCCGACATTAAGGTGTACATGCCCAAAGCTACATTTTTCCCGTTTTTCTTGTGATACGTCATGGAACTGTAGCCTATGGCTAGATTTTCATTGCCATTATTGTCGTACAAGGAAAAATCTCCCATTCCTAAGTTATAGCTGCCCGTTTTGTTGGTTGCCAGTACTGCGTTGCCTAAGCCTAAATTTGTAGAGCCTAAAGTGTTCTGATTTAAGGTATAATACCCCATTGCAATGTTGTAGTTGGCATTTTGGTTGTTTTCCAAACTGTAGTTGCCAATAGCAAGGTTGATGGAACCAGTGGTATCGGTTTTTAAGGCATTATTGCCTATTGCAATATTTAGGCTACCGTGTTTTTGCCCGTTCATGGCATTGCTGCCTATGGCAATGTTGTTATTTCCATCTGTTACATTTTCCAAACTGGCATTACCCATTGAGGTATTGTAGGCAATATTGCTTTTGTTTTTCGACTGCGATTTATAACCCACGGCTGTAGATCCGGCTGCACTTTCGGGCAGGCTTCCATAACCCAAGGCAGTGCTCATTTTTGCACTATCTACAAATCCAGCAGGGCGGTTGTTCACTTTAAAACGAATGGCTTGGTTATCCGTAGTTCCTATAAAATTAGAGCTGCCAGTGCCGCTGTTGCCGTTGGTTTTCCATGCAAAATTGTTTAATGGCAACTTTACACTGCCCCCATTTTGGCTCAGTTTTAAAGTATCGTTGCTCAAACTCAATGTTTGCAACTCGTTGCTGGCACTGGAATCGGCCAGTACCACATTGCCCCCATTGCTCAATAAAATGCGCCCTTTTCCAGTGCTAATGCTGAGTGATTGTATTTCATTGGTAGCGCTAGAATCCGCCAGTACCACATTTCCACCATTGCTCAATAAAATGCGCCCTTTGCCAGTGCTAATGCTGAGTGTTTGTATTTCATTGCTGGCACTAGAATCAGGCAGGGAAAAACTACCGCCACCCTGAGAAAGGGTAACGGTGCCATTACTGCGGCTGATGGTTTGCAACTCATTTGTGCTTGATGAATCGTTTAAAAATACGGTTCCTCCACCTTGGCTTAGGGTAATTCTGCCCCCTGTTTTGCCCAAGCTTTGCAATTCATTGCTGGCACTGGAATCGGCCAACACCACATTCCCGCCATTGCTCAATAAAATGCGGCCTTTACCTGTGCTTATGCTTAGTGTTTGCAATTCGTTGGTCGCGGAACTGTCTTGATCTGCCGTATTAAAGGTGATGCTGTTGCCATTGCTAATGCCTATAGTAGTGGAATTTCCCGTTTTGTTTAAGGTTAATTGCTGCAACTCGTTGCTGCTGCTAGAATCTGCCAACTCTACATTGCCCCCATTGCTCAGCAATATTCGGCCCTTGCCGCTGCTGATGCTTAGATTTTGAATCTCATTTGTGGCAGAAGAATCGGGCAGTGTTATGCTTCCACCGCCTTGTGAAAGTGTAAGGGTTCCATTGTTTCGACTAATGGTTTGCAACTCATTTACGGGGTTGGCATCGGCATCATTTACCTCATCAACAGCGGGCACCCAAGCAGTACCATTCCATTTCAGTACTTGTCCTGAACTGGCGCCATTCTGCGCTATGCCCAATTTGCTACCGGTGGTGCCATTGCCTACCAAAGTATTGTCGGTAAGCACAGTACTGTCTAACCAGGCTGGTACCCATTTGCTCCCATTCCACTGCAGCACTTGTCCAGCGGCGGCACCTGATGGGCTTATTTTTTCAGGACCTATAAACACATTGTTGCCCAAACCTGTGGCTACAGTGGCAGAATCTGCAGTTGCTGCCTTATTGGCAAACAAGGCATACGGTACACTCAGAATTTGTGTGGTACCCATATCTACAAATGAGGTACCTCCGCTGGCATCCAATTCTATTTTTAGAAACTTGGCATTGCTGCCCCATTGTATAGATGCAAAAGTTCCAATTGCTGCAGTACCCGTTCCAATTTTTACCGTAAACAAGCCCAAATTGTTGGTAGTGGTGGTATGCCTTTCACGGTAAACTGTTGTACCGCTTGCAGAAACATCAATTACGGATATTTGAAGCGCAATACTTTGGTTTTGCAGCACTGCACCTGAGTTGTTTCGGGCCACAGCCTGGTATTGAATGCCTTGTGGCGCTTGGGCATTTGCCATTTTAGCCATCAGCAGCAAAAAAACAATGGTAATGTAGTTTTTCATTTTAGGTTTTACGTTTGGTATTTTTTGATGTGTTCACTTGGCAAAGTGCAAAATGAACCCTGCAAAAATAGGGCAGTCAACAGTGGCCAAAACCTTTTATGGGCCTAGATTAGAGCCTATTATGACCAATGGTTAAAACCATTAAACAGTTGGTCAATTATTCATGATAAATGGAAGAATTCTTTAGCAAATAGAAACATAAATAGTCACTACATCATAAAAAGACTTTGTTGCAATGGAAATTCATAAAAAAGAAAACACCAAAATGTTTCTAAAAGCAGCCTACAAGAATTTGAGATTTTTTATTGGCCACAAAGTACATTTCAATTTGCCCCTTGCCTTTGGCTTCTATTTTGCCCCGGGGAACGCAATCAAAATGGTCTTTCACAAGTTGGTAGGTGGTTTCACTAATATTTACCTTACCCACTTCTCCGCTACTTTCCATGCGGCTGGCGGTATTCACCGTATCACCCCATATGTCGTATGCAAATTTCTTAACGCCTACAATACCTGCAACTACGGGTCCGGTATGTATGCCTATTCTCACTTCAAAATACACCTCATTGATTGCGCTTTTCCTTTGCTTTTCTGCTTCAATAAATGCACACATTTCAAGACCTGCATTTACAATATCCAATGCATGGCTTTCTTTTTCTACAGGCAAACCGCTGGCACACATATAGCTGTCTCCTATGGTTTTAATTTTCTCAATATGGTATTTGGTGGTAATTTCATCAAACTTTTTAAAGCAGTGGTCCAGTTCCTGCACCAATTGCGCTGAACTCATTTTTACTGTGGAGCTGGTAAAGTCTTTAAAATCTGTAAACAATATGCTGGCGTTTTTAAAATCTTTGGTTTCTGCAACTCCCTTGTTCTTCAATTCCAAAGCCACCTCAGCTGGCAGAATATTCAACAGCAACTCATCACTTCGGTTTTTCTCTTTATTGATGCGTTTTTTTTGCCGAAATACCACCCATGCAAAAACACAAGCTAGCAGCAATCCCCCAAAAATACCGGCTGATATTTGGCGTTGTTTGGTTATTTCTTGCTCACTGTTCAGCAAAGCTGCATTGTGTTTTGCCAGCTCAACTTTGCGTTGAATTCCGGTGAGAAAAAGTAAATTTCTGCGGGCATCTACGCTGTCTTTAGCCACCCGGCCCGAATCTAAAAAAACAAACCCCCTCTCTGCCATTCCGTTGGCAGTATAAACCTTACCCAAAATGATATAAAAGCGCGATACCACTTCGGGCTTATCATTCATTTTTTTATCCCAAATAATGGCTTGTCCTTTTTTAGCATATTCTAATGCCAATTCTTTTTTATGCTGAATCAAATAAATTTCTGCAACCCGAATATAGGTTAAGGCCAAATCGCCCATGAGCTTGTGTTTTTCGCTTAATTCAATATTCTTAAGCATCAATTTCAAGCTGGCATCATACATTTTTTTATCAAAATAAATATTGGCAATATTTCCTGTAATAATCCCTTCCCAAACCGCTACCTTACCTGCTTCTGCCAACAGCATGGCCTGGTTAAAATACACCTCAGCAGAATCGTAATTGGCGATAGAATGGTAGCACAAACCCAAAGTGTTTAGCTTGCTAATTCTGTTGGGAATAAGGGCTGCATCAATGCTGCTATGCACCTGACGCATAATTCCTATAGCGGTTTTAAAATCGCGGAAATAATAATATTTGCCCGCATAATCATACATGGCTTCTGATTTGTGCGGAAAATCTTGAGCCCGAAGTGGCAAATACAAATCATAGGCATGCATGTAATGCAATAAAGATTGGCTTTGTTGCTTGCAATCCCAACATATATTACCCAAAAATTGCAAAATTTCTGCCCTCACAGGCACTTCATCCGTTTGGCTTAACAAGCCAGCTACCTGGGGTATAAATGCTTCCTTTTCCTTACTCCGGTTGCATTCCAACTTTAACCCTGCCAATTGCAGCAGAATACCCATGCGCTTGTGGCCATTCTTCAGGTTTACTGCACCCGCATCAGCAAGTTCTTTTTTAATGCCTTGCCATTGGTTGTCTTTCACAGAATCCATTATGGAATCGGTATATTTTATTTGCACCGGAAAAGGAGCATCAACGATGGAATTGGGAGTTTGAGCCCCAAGTTGCACAGGCACTGCCGAGCCCAGCATTATAAGTAAATTGTACAGCCATTTTGCCCCCCGCATAAATGCAAAAATATGGAGCAAGCCCCATAACCCAAACACCCTATACCACATTATGCATTTCCTTAATATATTTGTAATGAATGATGCGAGGCTGCGCTGCAATTCTATTTGTACTCTTTACATTGGCTGCTGCCAAATGCAAGGCTGCTGCATTTTTTGTGGCACCAAATGGATCGGCGGCTGGCAATGGTAGCGCCAATAATCCATGGAGTTTAGCATTTGCACTGGGCCAGCCTTTGGCCGTAAAACCAGGTGATACCATTTGGCTTACAACTGGCACGTATAACGGAAACTTTACCAGCGAATTAAATGGCACTTCAGACAAATATATTTATGTGCTCCAATATCCTGGCCACAGGGCTACTTTACAAGATAACAGACAATATGCCAGTGGAGCCACGCTTCAAGTTAATGGTTCATGGACCATTTATATGGGTTTTGAAATTACCAATTCCAATACCGATAGATCCTCATCCGGCACGCAGTCTTTCCGACCCATGGGCTTGCAAGTAAACGCACCCAATACCAAGTTTATTAACCTCATTATCCATGATGTGGGCCATGGTTTTGGCTTTTGGAAAGAGGCTGTAAATGCCGAAATATATGGTTGCATTATTTACCATTGTGGTACGGCCAACTCACCAGGAATTTATTCAACACATGGCCATGGCATTTATAGCCAAAACAATTCTGGAATTAAAACCATAGAAAACAATATCATATTCAATCAATTTGGTTTTGGTATTCACCTCTATCCCAATCCGGGCAATATAGTGGGTTATAAAATTACCGGCAATGCCCTGTTTCACAACGGAATACT
Organism: Bacteroidia bacterium; assembly: GCA_020853295.1. Lineage (GTDB taxonomy): Bacteria > Bacteroidota > Bacteroidia > NS11-12g > UBA955 > JAGXTF01. The sequence goes on from JADYZD010000260.1 coordinate 9,438, forward strand.
TACACATGACACCGTGAGGTACAATAATATTATTGCCAATAATTATGCTCCTTTTGTTTTAGAAAATATCGATATCGAAAACAATTTTACGTACGATAAAAATTTGCATTACAACTACTCAGAACTTATTCAAGCAGATATTTACTTGGGTGCAACAAATTTAAATTCCAAAAAACTTCGGCTTAAAAACAACCATTTTATGGGCCAAGGACGAGCAGGTATGGCTATTCTTAATTGGGACACCGTACATTTTGAACAAAATAACAGTTATTATTTGAGCAATGGAAGTATAGGGTTGGCGCTTCCTTTGGGAACAAACCCAAGTGCATATTACTGGAACAACAACACCTATTATTTGGGTGCTGACACCTTACAATTTGCATATCAATACCAATTGCCAAACACATTTAATAAATGGAAAAATACCACTGGTTTTGACAATAATAGCAACGCAATACATGATGCCCCAAAAGGCTTACAGGTTTTTATACTACCCAACAAATATGAGGCCGGTAGAGCCCATTGTATTGTATACAACTGGAACAACACACAAGAAATTGTTGTAAATCTAAGTGCTGCTGGTTTGGCCAATGGACAAGGTTTTAAAATCGCAAACGCCCAAAACTATTATGGTGCAATTGCATATAGTGGCATCTACAATTCAAACCAGCCGGAAATTACGGTAAATATGAGCAGTTTAACTCCCACTGCACCCGTGGGTAAAACAGCAGCGAGCAACACCGCACCGGAGTTTGCCACAGTGGTGATATTGCCTGAAACTACCGCACTATCTCCGCCAATATCTACAGATAATTTAGAAATTAATGTATTTCCCAATCCTTCAAATAGCATCATAAATATAGAATTTGATCAAATAAAACCAGGTAACATTAATTTCGAAATCACCAATACATTGGGCCAAACTGTAATTTCTCAAACCAGCACTGTTACTAAAGGAATTGTTCACCACAACATCAATACTTCTTCATTAAATTCTGGATTTTATTATTTAAAAATAACCACATCACAAGGCATTTATTTCAAAACCATTGCAGTGCATCATTGATAAGTAAAATCCACTTAACAATTACACCCAATGGCCTGTTTTATTGGTTCAGCAGCTCTTCAAAATCCTTCTTCTTATCCCTTGCCAAACTGATGTGTTGAGAATTGCTCATGGTAATGATACCCTGTCCCTTATGGTATGTTTGTACCTCGTTTATGTTTACTATAAAAGACCTGTGGGTTCTAAAAAATTGGGGTTGGGTGCACAAAATATCATATTCCTTTATGGGTTTAGACGCCACCAATTTTTTACCCTGGGTTAAATAAAACTCAGTGTAAACATTATCAGCCTTTAGGTAAACAATATCATTGGTAAAGACAATATGGTGTCCATCTAGGTTTTTAATTACAATTCTGTCAATTACATCTGTTGTGGAAACCTGCTGTAAAATCATCAATTGTTCAATGTTGATGTTTTTGCGTTTAATCACCCTATTTACAGCCTCAGTAAATCTATCGATATTGATGGGTTTGAGGATATAATCTATGGCACTCAGTGTAAATGCCTCTAGCGCATAGCCGCTGTAAGCTGTGGTAAATATAATTTCAAAATCCAGTTCTCCTTTGTCAAAATAATTTACCAAATCCAAGCCTATTTCACCGTTTAATTGAACATCTAAAAACACAAACTCGGGCTTATGCTCTTTTATAAAAGGCGCAGCCAAGCTTACTTTATCAAATTCGGCCAATAATTGAAAATCTGGGAAAGCATTTTCCATCATCAACCTTAAGGTTTGCCTAGCTTTCGGCTCATCTTCTATTATTAAATACTTAATCATTATAGTCTAAGGGTATTGTTAAAGTTACCAAAGTACCGGAAGGAAAGTCACCATCAAATTTATCTGTAATGGTGTGCACCATGCGTTTCATTCTGTTTTTATTGAGCAAAGAAATTCTATTTTCAAGGGCATCGGTAGCAAAGGATGCCGGTTTATTTCGTTTGGCCTTATTGAGCTCCTCAGCCTTTTTGCGGCCAATTCCATTGTCGTCTACCACTATTTTTACATGGCTTTCATCTGCAGTTACAGAAATGTGCAGCAAACAATTTTCTTCCTTATTGGCCAATCCATGCTTTATGGCATTTTCAACTATGGGTTGTACAACCATGGCTGGAATAAAAATATTGTGTTCTTGTAGGCCTTCATTTTTTTCTATTTTATAAGATATTTTTGGCAACCGTATACATTCCAATTGGAGGTAAAGGTCTATTAATTCCAATTCCTCATGCAAACTAATTTCGTGTTTGTTAGAACTGTCTAGCAAGGACCGGCTTAAATCGCTGAACAGCCCTAAATACTTGCTGGCTAGCTCTTTTTCACCGCTATACACATAGCTTTGTATAGAATTTAGCGAATTAAAAATGAAATGCGGGTTCATTTGGGCGCGCAAGGTTTTTAATGTCGATAGTTCTATTTTTCTGTTCAATTCTTGTTTTTCCAATTCTACTTTTTGTTTGTGTTTTAATTGGTTGGTTCTGAACCTGAAAAAAAAGAAAATTAGGGTGAATACTGCTGCAGCTACCAACAACATAAACCACATGGTTTTATAAAATGCAGGTGCAATTGTAAAATGCAATACCTCCGACATGCCCACGGCACCAGAACGGGTAACCGCTTTTAATTGAATGGAATACTCTCTGGGTTCTAGAGATGCCAGCTTTAACAAGCGCTGTTTTGGGGCCAATTTTACCCAATTGCCATTGTTGATTTTATAAAATACTTGTAAGGCCTGAATGTTTTTATACCAGGGTATGGCAAAATAAATATCCAAATTATTTTCTGTTGATTTCAATTGCAACTGGCCCGGTTTCATCACCACTCCAGTTTCTGTATTCATCACTTTTTGTATAAACACATTGGGTCTGTAATTTTCCGAATAGAATTCAGATTCTGTAAACCTCACCAACCCATTACTGGTGCCTACAACATAGTGTTTTGGCAACACTTCAAAATCCTTAATTTCCTCATTGTTCAAACCATTATCGCAAAACCACTGCAAAGATTGGCGGGTGATTGGGTTGTATTTAAATAAAATATTGTCAGTAGAAAAATATATAAAATCACCATATATTTTCACCCTATTCACATTTTCTAAATTAAATTCTGAACCCAATTTAACCATTGATTTGTCTTCCAAATTATAGCACAGCAAGCCACAATTGCTGCTAGCGATATACAATTTATTTGCATGCACTTGTAGTTGGTTTCCCAAAATGGTTTTGCCTTTGTATTTCAATTCCAATCTCTGAATTGCATTGTGCAAATACACACCAGAAACATCGGCATATATAAAAGTGGAGTCTTTGGCGTAGTAAGCCACAGATCGGCTCCTTTTATAGCCAGTGTTCAGAAAATATTTTTCTTTATTCTCGCCCTTTCGCAACCAGCTGGGTACAGAAGCGTAACCCTCCTGATTAAAAACGACCACCGTTACCCCATTAGAATACCCCACCAGATAGGCTCCTGTGCCTATTTTCGCCATGCTTTTTGCCGCAAGTTCAGATTCAAAAACCAACATATTGGATTGGTATATTCTCAAATAATTGCCTGAAAACAAAGAAAGGCCCTGTTCTTTATCATATACACAACTCACTATTTGATTTGGAAACGGTACTTTGAAAATGTTGGATATGTTGTTTTGCTCAATATTGTATTCATAACCTTCATTCTCATAAGTACCAAAAATGATGGTACTGTTCCCTTTTTGGGTCAACGCACTGGGAGTATAGTTGCCAAACTTTACCACATTAATATTGGGAATAAACAGTATCCCTTTATTTAAAGTACTTGCCCAATAAGCGCCGGTTTGGTCTTTAATAATAGTAGAAATATTCTGATTGCTTAACAGGGCTTCACCCACATTAACTCTATTAAAATTTTCATCAAATATATAGATACCATTGGTGGTGCAAACCCAGATATTGCCTTCTATTAAACAAATTTTGTTTACAAATACGTTTTCTGCTATTCCGGGCAATCGGGAAATGCCGGCACCGTTCAGTAAATAAATATACTGGTTGTTATTTTTTTGAAAAACCAAATAGCCCTTTTTGCATTTTACTATCTTATTAAATTTGTTGTTCACAAAGGGAATTTTCTGAATGGTTTCAATCTTTCCTTGTTTAAACTTGCATAAGGCACCCAATTCACTGAAATAAACGATGCCACCACCATCATCGGTGCCATTTTCAAATACTGCATTTTCTACCTCTAATTTAGTGTACTCCTTGGTTTTCAAGTTTTTTGAAATCAAGTAATTCATACCAAAAGAATACAATTGTTCACCAATACGTATTAAAGGCCGGTAATTGCCACCTTGAGAAAGGTATTCTTCATACACCAGCGAATCACCTTCTGTTCTAAATACTTGTCCTGAAAAATTTTGGGTGTACACCTCACCTGGCATGTACTCCACCAAATTGCTCAGCGCTTTCGAATTCTGATTGCTGTTTTTAAATTGTGTAAAATTTACCCCGTCAAACCTGTTTAAACCTTTGTCACCAGCAATCCAAATATACCCCTTGCTGTCTTGTAGCATATCATAAATGGTATTGCTGGCCAAACCATTGTTTTGGTCGATACTTTGAAAAGCAGGCTGCTGGGCCCATACATAGCAAATTCCAATAAAATGGGTAAATAGAAAAAGGAGGTATTTGCTCATGTAAAATTCAAATATATGTACTTATTTGTTTGTGTTAAAAATGTGCAATTATAGCATTACTTAAAAAACCCAAAGAAGGCCCATAAATTCGGGTCTCCTTCGGGTTTTGCGGGTAGTTATATTTGCTTTCTTTGCTTAAAAATTATTGTTTCACTAGAGGTTTAATGGCTTCAATTTCTCCATTCTGAGATTTAACCAACAAGCTGTATACACCTGCAGGAATATCAGCCAACAATATTCTATTGTCCACCTTCTGTGCGGCAATTATTTTTCCATCTGTGCCCACCAATTCTACCATTTTATCAGATAGTGAAACACCTTTTATTTCTATGTTTTCATTGCAAGGATTTGGGAATAAGGTGAGTTCATACTTGTTTGAAAAATTTTGAATACTGGTAGCACTGGTGGTATAAATTTCAGCTATTTCTTCATAGGTCAATCTGCGGTTGTACAACCTGTACTCGTCAATAGGATTATAGCCTGTATTGTAGCTGCCTGCTGCATGTCCAAAACGCATGGATTTGGCAACAGATACCAACTCAGTAAAAGCAACTTTTGTTGAACTTGCCTTTTTGCCATTTACATATAAAATTAGGCTATCATTGGTATTAAATGTGAGAGCAATATGCACCCATTGGTCTAATGGCACAGAATATGAAGCCTCAGAATATACCTTGTAGTTCTCATCCGCATAAGCATAGCCCCTTATATCTGTATATCCATTGCTCCCTTTACTTTGCTCTATTGACCAAACAGATTTGCCAGTTGAGCTTAGGCCATAATTGATTATTTTAGAAATCCCCGTATTGGAATCAGTAGGGTAAATCCAACAAGAAATGGTAAAAAACCCGCGATTGGCATTTGTAACTGCAGCATCCATATAGCCTGTTGCATCATTTGACATCGTAAACTCCAAAGCAGAGGTTAAATTGTAATCGCGGTCTTTTGTGTAGCGGGAAGATCCGACAATCGTGCCATTGTTGCCAGAGGTGCTGGCATCAGTTGTAGATTCATTAAAGGGATAATGCGCTATCAAACCATTGGTAGTTTGTGCCTTTGTAAATGCAATGGATAAGGCCAGCGTTAAGATTGTAATTGTTTTTTTCATTTTTTTTAATAATTTATGATTCAAATTAAATTCCCATTTTTGGCTCCATTAAATCCGACTTGTGAACTGTAGAATGCAACTTGTAAAGCAAATAAAAAAGGCCCAACTTTTCAGTCGAGCCTTTTAGAAAAAAAAACACTACTATTCCTTTACCAATTTATTTGAATAAACATTCCCAAATTCATCTGTGGTTTGTATTATATAAACACCACTTGCCAATTTGCTAAGATCAATGCCATTGTTATTTATTGCTACCGTTACAACTTGTCCTATGCTGTTAATAATAGCCGCTGATGTCATTGTTTTATCGCTTTTTATTTGTATACTATTTTGAGCCGGATTTGGAAAATAATTCAAAACTGTTTTAGTAGTTGAACTCACCGCAGCGCTATTGCCAACATAATTGTAAATTTGTGTTACTTCCGTTTCAGACAAATCTCTGTTGTATAAATAAACTTCATCAATTAACGCATTGGATTGAGAGGCCCCGTTTCCATAAAGAGAGCCTATTTGAACAAGGTCTTTCAATCCATTTAAACTTTGTAAATTATAACTGTTAATTGAAGTAGCAAATGATGTACTTGAGGTATTCAACACACCGTTCAAATAGATTTTTGCAGTTCCTGCATTATATGTAATAACAATGTGGTGCCATGTTTTATCTGAAATTTCTGTAGTTTGAAGTATTACATCTTTAATTGTAAACTGAATATTTTTTGACGATTTACCCAACCAAAGGGTATAATTGTTATAAATAAAAGTGTTACTTAATTTTCCTTCACATCTGTTGGATACGATAAAACCATTACCATTCATTTTATCGAAATCAGCATATACCCAAACACTAATAGAAAGTGCTGTGGTAAATTTCAAATTATTGTTCGTTCCATCAGCCTGCGACAAACCAGACTCGTGAGATCCGGTAGCATTTAGGCATTTGCCTATTTTCCCTGCTTCTAAGGTGTACGTATGCAAGGAAATAGAATCGTCAGGAGCTGATTCTTTTAAATCGTTGTTGTTACCCGAAACATCTTTGTATTTAGAATCATCGAAAGAATAACGCGCTTGCAAACCATTGGTTGGAACTGTTTGAGAAGAGCATAAATAGGCCATCGAAACAGCGAATACGGTAGTAATTGTTTTTTTCATCTTTTTTAATAATCTATGATTCAAATTAAATTCCCATTTTTTGGCTCCATTAAATCCGACTTGTGAATTGTAGAATGCAACTTGTAAACCTAAGAACTGTTTAAAAACACAGAAATGAATGCACCACTTTATTGTATTAAAAGTTCAATGCGCTTAAATTATTACTGAAAAACCAGTTGAATTTATACTATTAATGATAGGGATATTCTGTACTAACCCCCCCTTTTCTATTTACCCTTATGTGCCCTTTACAACTAAAAAATATAAGGGCATGCCTATGGTAATATTTACCGGAAATGTAACGGCTAAGGCCATAGGTAAAAACAAACCCGGATTGGCTTTTGGCACAGAGATCTTCATAGCAGCGGGTACTGCAATATAAGAAGCACTGGCAGCCAAAATGGCAAACATGAATCTGTTGGTAATGTCTTGTGTTACAAAGCCACTCAGCAGGGCCGCAGTGCATCCATTAATTAAGGGTATCAAAATGGCGAAAAGCAGGGGAAATGCGCCAAAAGAACAAAATGCCTTTAGTTTTCTGCCGCTGGTGATGCCCATGTCTAACAGAAATATTGCCAAAAATCCTTTAAACAAGTCATTGGTAAATGGTTTGATTCCTTCAGCTTGTTTGGCACTGGCCAAATAACCAATAACTAAACTGCCCAAAATAAGCAATACGCTGCCATTGGTAAATGAGTGTTTTATTACAGTTCGTTTTTTAATGGATTCTGCTTCTTCTTTGTTAAACATAGAAATTAACAACAAACCAATAATAATTGCAGGCGACTCCATTAATGCCATTATGGCTACCATGTGACCATGCAGTGCCAACTGTTGAGATTCCAAATAAGACACCGCTGTTACAAATGTTACTGCACTTACCGAGCCATATGCAGCAGCAATGGCACCGGCATCAAACACATTTATCCTCTGTTTTAAAATAAAAAAGGTGTATAACGGAATCAGAATCGAAATGGCGATTCCGAAAAGCATAGACCAACCAATTTCGGCAGTAAAAGCTTCGCGCGACAATTCTTGGCCTCCTTTAAAACCAATGGCAAATAAGAGGTACAATGAAATAAATTTGGACGAATTTGGCGGTATTTCTAAATCGCTTTTTAAATAAACAGAAACAATACCCAATACAAAGAAAAGCAGCGCAGGGTTGGTTAAATTGTCTAAGAGAAGGTTTATGTTCATGTTCTATTTCAGATACTTTTTAGCTCCATTCTATGGGGTTTAGCAAGTTTAGATACTGGGTCCCACCCCAATACACATCTTCACATACTTTGAAAATACACTTAATTCTAGCATGATTGGGTGAATCACCCAAAATTTGAACTATTGTTTATAGCTCAATCATACCATTCTAATTGAATATTGGAATGGATACGAAGTTTTTTATTCTGAGCTTTTGCCTCATTCACCAATTGCATGGCCTTCTCAAGCTCTTTCCTCAGTATTTGTATTCTGGATTTTGCATTTTCATCAATTTTCCCAGTAAGTTCTTGTTTGGTAAAATTCTTCATGGCATGAAAATGAATTTTAGTTAAAAAAACATTCATTAAAATGTCTTTAGCTTCATCCCCTTCAAACTTGCCTTCTATTAGATTTAAGTTAACCATATTTCTTTTTTTGTAATATTATGCAGCTTCGTAGTTCCGATTCAATTTGTCAAATACTTGCACCAAATTTTTTTGGTACTTCCTTTTAAACCTTTGTTTTTGAGAATGGGTACTTCTAAAATATCCACTTGAATTGATGTTGCGTACTGCAATTTTTTTAAGAACACCGTATTTACTGTGTATCATTAAATCACTATGCACAATGGGTTGAAACCAAAATGGAATTACCAGAGAAGTTCTGTTCCACAAAAGAATATTTGCACCCACCACAATGGCGTTTGCCCCAGTAGCCAACAGGTTATGCCTGGTTTTGGCATACCTAATGGGACCTAGGGTAAACGTAATAGAATTTAACGGAACTACACTGTCTATTTTTATTTCAAATTTGTTGGGCTGAAGGTTAAAATCATTCACCAATGAATCAAAAATTTGAAACAATTCTTGGTTCAACATAGAGTCAGTTGCATCTGTTTGAATGAGTTTCACATACAAAGTGTCAAATTTGATGTCTTTTTTTAGTACCACCCTTTGTCCGTAAGACATTTTAGCAGTGAAGAACAAGAAGAGAAAAAAGTATCGAATCATACAGTAATGGTTTACAGATTTCGACTGCAAAATTGGGGGAATGTATTCATGGTTTTTTATTTATATTTGTAATGTGAAACATAAAATCTTTTTATGAACTACACACTACACCAATTGCAAATTTTCTTAAAGATTGTTCAAACCCAAAGCGTAACCAAAGCTTCGGAAGAGTTGCACCTAACACAACCCGCAGTATCTATACAACTCAAAAATTTCCAAGATCAGTTTGACATTCCTTTAACAGAGGTAGTGGGCAGAAAAATTTACATCACAGATTTTGGGAGGGAGATTGCAGAAGCCGCTGAGAGCATCATTAACCAGGTACATGCTATTAATTTCAAAACATTAGCGCATAAAGGACAACTTACTGGAAGGCTAAAGTTATCGGTAGTTTCTACAGGAAAATATGTGATGCCGTATTTCTTAGCTGGTTTTATGAAACAACATACAGGTATTGAATTGAAAATGGATGTAACCAACAAAAACAAAGTACTGCAGAGTTTGGAAAACAATGAAGTGGATTTTGCTTTGGTTTCTATTTTACCAACAACCCTAAATATAGAAAAATTGGACCTATTGCAAAACAAATTGTATCTCGTAGGCAATTCTCAAATCCCTGTTAAGAAAGGAATAAAAACCAAAGATATATTTGATACTTATCCCATAATATTTAGGGAAAAAGGCTCTGGAACAAGGCAAACCATGGAGCAATTTATTGAAAAACAACAGGTGTCTATTGTTAAAAAAATGGAGCTTACCTCTAATGAAGCTGTAAAGCAAGCGCTAATGGCCGGTTTGGGTCTTTCAATAATGCCACTTATTGGAATTAAAAACGAATTGCACAATCAAGAGCTGCAAATTATACCCATTAAAGGATTGCCCATTACCACTACGTGGAGTTTAATATGGTTAAAAGGCAAGAAACACCCCCCTGTTTCCATGGCATTTCTAGAGGCCTTAAAAAAAGAAAAAAACAATATTGTAAAGGATAAATTCAATTGGTACGAACAATATTAAACTGTTTGGTAATTTCAAATAGCTGAATCTTAAAATTGCAATTATTCTAATTATTACCTCCCATTGAATTGGGCTGTGGCATTTTCACCCTTTTATTTCAACTCCATATTTGGCCAACAACCCAGGCAAGCCATGTACACTAAATTTGGCTTTTTTAATCCGGTTGGTTTCTGGGTCTATTTGGTAATTAATGGCACCACTTAAATCGGCTTTTTCTAGAATGGTTCTGTCAAAAATTGCTCCCCCCAAATCGCATTGGTTAAAACTGGCTGCGGTGAGATCTGCCTCAGTAAAATCTGCCTCTTTTATACTGCAATTTAGAAATACGGTTTGTTTTAATACCCGCTGGTAAAAGGAGCACAGGTTGAGGTTGCAATTTCTAAAATTGGCTGAAAAAATGTATTTATTGCTTTTTTCAAAATGCATGCCCAACATTTTACATCCCTCAAATTCCACATCTCTAAAGGTGGTATTGTATACATCTGTATTCGATAAATCGCACTGTATAAAGCGGCAATCCACAAAAATGCAGTCGCTAATATCGGTATTGGCAAAATGGCAATTTTCAAATACACAGCCTTCGTATTCTCCTTTTTCCAAATGTTTGGCAGTATACTGGATATCGGTATAGATTTCGTCTTGTGCGTACATTAATCCCAGATGCTATTTTTTCTTTGGTCCTTTGGGTTGCAAAGGCCTTATTTCTAAATTTACAGGATGGTAATTTTTAGGGCTCTCTAAGGCGTAAATAAGCTGTGCGGCGATATCTTCTGGCTGCAACATGTAATCATGCGGTTCTATGCCGCTGTGGTGCCTAAAAAAGTTGGTTTTAACACTGCCAGGATATACACAGGTAACTTTGATGCCCTCTTCACGCACTTCTTTGTAAAGGGCATCACTAAAACCCCTAACTGCAAATTTGGTAGCACAGTAGCCACTGGTTTGTGCGTAACCCTCCAGTCCTGCAGTACTGGCAATATTGATAATATGGCCACTTTGCTTTGTTTTCATGCCAGGCAATACCCTGCGGGTGCAATAAAAAATTCCATGCACATTGGTAGCAAACATTTCTTGCCATTTTTCAACCTCTAGCTGCTCGCAAAAACCAAAATACCCCAAACCTGCATTGTTTATTAAAATATCCACTGCATCGTGTTTTGCCAAAATTTCATCCATAGCCTTATTCACCTCATCCACATTTCCTACATCCGCCTTTAAACAAGTGTAATTTGGGTGATCTGTTGTGCATCCACTGCGACAAATCCCATAAACACGGGCTCCTTTTTGGAGCAGCTGCTGTACACATTCCAAGCCGATACCCCGATTTGCACCGGTAACCACTGCTATTGTATCTTTTAAATTCATGTTGTTGTTTCCTTTAATATTTGTTCATAGACCACATCCAATCCTTCCTCAAAACTGCGGGGTGAATAACCCAATTCTTTTATTGCCTTGTCTATATTTAAGCCAGTTATAGGTGGCCGTTTAGCAGCTTGGTTTAATGAGGCTGAATCTGTGCTTTTAACATGTGTGGTATCCAATCCAAAATGTTTACCTACACGTTGCACCAATTCTAAAATACTCATAAAATCCTTGCCACAAATGTTATAAATACCATTGGCCGATTGATCTTCTACCAACCTACAACCCATAGCCAAATCTTCTGCCAGAGTAGGGGTTCTGTACTGGTCATCAACCACATTCATAGGTTTGCCTTCCTTTAATGCTTGGTAGGCCCACAGCACAATATTGCTGCGGCTCATTTTGTGCACCACACCATAAACAATTACGGTGCGCAAGATGGACCAAGAGCCTGCAAATTTCTGTACCATTTTTTCACCTTCCCATTTGCTGTTGCCATAAAAACTCAGTGGCTGGGCAATATCATCTTCTGTATACAATTTCTTAGTACCTGGAAAAATAAAATCGGTACTTAAATGGATCAAATGTGCACCTATTTCATGCGATATTTTTGCCAAATTTTCTACCGCAAACACATTCAATTCCATGCACAATTCCTGTTGGGTTTCGCAGGCATCCACATTGGTCATAGCAGCAGTATGAATAATGGTTTGGGGCACATGTTCTTTGAGCACTTCGTTCACCCTATTGTGGTTTGTAATATCCATACTTTCATACAAATAATTTTCCTTAACGGGGTGCCTATTTTCACCATTGCTGGTGGCTATTAATTGAACATCAGGTATAGTAAGATAAAGGTCTATTAATTTTTGACCCAACAAACCATTGCTGCCGGTAATAAGTACTTTCTTTTTTGGAATTGACATTTTAAACAGGGCAAATTTAAACCAAGCCTTTGGCTTTAAGTTCAATATATTTATTTAAAGTATTTATGGTTAAATCCTGCGGCTGTGTAAGCACACTTTGAATTCCATGTTTTCTTAAAGTAGAAATCATTTGTCTTTTGTTATCGAGCATTTGCCGTGCAATGGTGCGGTGGTATACCTCCTTTAAGCTGTTTGAATCGGCATAAGCAAAGGACTCCAATTCTGCATTTTGAAACAAAATCAACACCAACAAATGCCTTTGATTGATTTTTCGCAACACGGGCAATATCCTCTCTAGGGATGAAACAGTTTCAAAATTGGCAAATAAAAACAACAGGCTTCTGTTAGAAACAACACGGCCTATGGCATTAAATAAAAATTCATAATCAGGTTCCGTTTGGCGGTATTTTTGGGCATATAAATTTTCCATAATATTGCGCAAACTGGTGGGATTATTATCAGCCCTAATGGCTGTTCCCACTTTATCACTAAAGGTAATTAATCCCGCCTTATCGCCTTTCTGCAAAGCAGTATTGCTAATTACCAGCGAAGCATTTATGGCATAATCTAGCAGGGTCATGCCTTCAAAAGCCATATTCATATTTCGGCTTTTGTCAATAATACAATAAACAGGCTGCGCCCTTTCTTCTATAAAATGGTTGGTTTTTAAAATTCCGGTTTTGCTGGTGGCTTTCCAGTTAATGTGCCTCATATCATCGCCGCGCACATAATCTTTAATTTGTTCAAACTCATAACTATGCCCAATTCGGCGCATTCTTTTTACCCCATAATACCTGGCCAAATGGCTAACGGTGTAAAGGGCATATTTTTTCATTTGTAAAATACTGGGGTAAACCGGTATCATTTGAGGTTCGCCACAACGCAACCTTCGGCTTACCAGACCTAAAGGACTGCTAATAAAAACCTGGATATAATTGAACTGAAATTGTCCACGTTTCATTGGTTTCACATGGTAATTTAATTCCTTAACTGCTTTAGCGGCAATGCTAATTTTCTTAGAAAAGTTGCGGATTTGCAGCTGCTCTGGCAGTTCATCTATCACTTCTATTTTCCAATTAAAATAACCATTATTTTTTAATACAATTCGCACTTTATTTTCATCTGAAAGCGACCATTTTTCTGTTACAAAACGCACAGCCGATATGGGTGCTTTAAACAGAAGCACCAACAATATATCAACTGCCAAAACAAAACCCATTGCCAACAAAATGATTTGTGCAATTGAAAATATTTTGGGGAAAGGATAAGACAATACAAAAAGCACAAATAGCAGCGCAAGCGCCCAGTATAGGCGCGGTTTGGTGTACAAATCAAATCTTTGAAAAAGTGCTCGCATTAGCGCGGAACTTCAACAGTTTTAAGGATGTCTTCTACCACTGTTTTAATTTCTATTCCATCCATTTCGCTTTCTGGAGTTAAAATAAGGCGGTGGTTCAACACAGAAAAAGTAACAAAACGAATATCATCGGGGGTTACATATGCCCTACCATTCA
>JADYZD010000261.1 GCA_020853295.1 Bacteroidia bacterium
GCCAGTATTTATGAATTTAAAGTATGGGGCATTTGTGCCGAAAGTGAAAGCAATACCAGCCCGGTAATTCTGTTGCGCACAGATACCCTCAAAAGTGGTTATGAAACTTGGGCAGCCATGTCATGCGGCAAACCCTTGCCCACAATCGATTTAAAGAACCGTGCACCTCTGGCTTTGTTGCAGGCTGGAGACAAAATATTGGCAGCAGATTTTACGGTTACCGTGCTTTCTGCGAATGGGGGAAATGGCAAATACAGCGGCACTGGACTTGTGAAACTCCCTTTTACGGGCTCAGTGCCCATACCCTGCAATTTCGAACAGGTAGGCATCAATACGGATTTTAGACTCATAGAGGGCAGTATACGCCTCTTGCGCAAGCCATTGGAGCTGAGCAACCGCAGCCTAAAGTCGTTGGCCGACAATTGGCAGCAGCGCTTTGGCGACAACTGGAACAGGTTTGAAACGAAAACCTATCCTGGCGATATACGGAATATTAGCGTCAATCCAAATGGAGATATAGAAGTTGAAGGAAATACCGGTACGCAAAAATTTACTGGAGGTAAGAATTTAGAGTTTGTGGATGCCAGCGGAAACAGCTGGTTTGTGAGCCCCGCAGGCAGGGTTACCAAGTCGGAAGGCAAGCGCATGCAGCCTCCTGTGGTTGAAGATATAAAAACAGGAAAAGGCATGCCCAATTCCATATCTACAGGGCAATCCAAAGTGTTTTTTACCTGTGGAAACCACCAAGGATATGACGGATATGAAATTAGAGAACTTACAGCTGGTTTGGATTACGACAAATTGGAATGTGGAGATACGGCTTACTATGCGGGATGGAAATTGTTGACCGCAGGAAATGCAGATACCATTGTAGCAAATTTTACCCCAGGTAGAAAAATAAATATTCCTGCAGATTCTGTGTTTTTTGCGAGAAGTGATGGCACCTTAGTGCCGTTTATTCGGCAGGGAAATCAATTTAAATTGGTGGTGTATGGCCGCATGAATTTGTATTGCGATGCCGTTTGGGCAATGGCCTACACCGGGCATTTGGGATACGGAGGTCCCAAAACTACTGTGCTTGGAAAACTCAATTTAATCAGTGTAGATTTGCGTAAAATCCATGTCAAATTAATTCCAATAAATGGAGTAGGTTTGTCGGCAAATGAGGGCGAATTGTCAAACAAATTAAATGCCCTTTTATCCAAGCAAGGATTGTTTTATGAAGTATCAAAATCCAAAAATATTCTAGTAGGAAATTACAATGAAAAAACGGCAAAAATAAAAATCAACCGCAGTGTATTAAATACTTCTTATGGTGCGGAATTGTCTGAATTTATTGTGGCTTTAGAAACCCGAGATCCTTGGGTGTCAACGTATCAAGGTATAGATACCGCCTATATGTTCATGCTTTCGCAGGCTGAGAATAACGAAGATGGATACATGGCATTAAATAGGAATTATGGTTTCGTATTTCTCAATGGCAATGCAGCACCTAAACCGCATGTTTTGGCCCATGAAACGGCTCATGGTTTGTTGAATTTGGAGCATGTTTTTTCTGATGAAAAGATTGCGGGATACAGCCAAAATTTAATGGATTATAGTCCACCATTTACCCTGTTCCATAAAGACCAATGGATGCTGGTTTTTGACAATAAAAAGTGGGGGGCTCAAAAACTAAAATTATCTCAAGATGAAAAAAGGGGAAAACTGTTGGGTGGAAAATTGTTTACTCTTGAGGAATTAAAAATTCCTGCAAAAGGCCCCATTTCTTTTGTTGCGCCAGATGGGAAACTCATCACGCTTCAAGCCGATTCTATTGATGGTGTGAGCTTTACAGGTACCTATTTTGCCTCTGGTACCAGCATGTTAAGCAAACGGGCCGCGCAGGCCAACGGTACCCTTACCAAAGTGCAATATGGTGGGGTGTTTTATTATGCCAAATTTTATATGGGAAAATATTTGGGATTTGTTCCTGCAGAAAATCCCCAATCCAATCGGTTTGATATCCCTTATTATCATCCTTTTGCCTATTCAAATTCGGTGGCTGTATATGCAGGATTCGAGGATACCACATGTAGGTTTACCATACGGTCAGGCAATTACGCAAATACCAACCATTCCGACACGGCAATTCGCTATGTAAATTTAACCACTGAAAGTGAAATACACCAGATTGATATGGGTGAAGAATGCTTGGAATATTTCACCGAAGAGTTGCTTACACCGGCTGCCAAGCGTTGGTGGAACCTGGCCAAATTAAATCCCAATTTTGTAAAAAACACAAATGCATGTAGGCGCATTGTTCGACTCATTCATGATTTGGGCAATGATTATAAATATTTTGATTTAGAAAGCTATAAAAGCTATTTGGCAAGGGTAAAGCCAAAAATTTCTCCACCATTTTCTGATCCAGTGGATCCATTTACAGAAAAAGGCCTTCGCAGTTTTGAAAATTATTTAAGGGCCAGTTACGAAAGTTTGGTTTCCCATGAATTGTTTTTTGGAAATATTTCAGATGCTCAGGAATTGGGTAATGTATTGTCTACAATTCCTAAAGGCATTTTAGAACAATTGTCATTGCCCCTGCGTATGAAATTGCTGAGAAAATTGACCAATGCTGGATTGACCAATTTGGGTTTTTATTATGGGGTGGTGTTTTTAAGGGAAAATGACAATGAGTCGGTTACTTGGGCTTTAATTCATACCCTTCCTGACAATCAGGTGAAGGATTTTTTGGATTCCATTATTTCTTTAATTCCTTCTAATAAATCGCCGCATTTATTGGCTGCTTGGAGCAACGATATTTTGGGCTTGGACGGCGAAGAATATTACAGATTTGTTTCTTGGATGTTTAGGGCAATCGCAAAACACTATCCGCCCAAAGATGATTGGGACATGCTTGAAGCATTGGAAGACAATCAATTGTTGTCATTTAATCCAGGAATTGCTCAAGGAACTGTAGAGTACGATTATGAAACCGATGGAAAAATCAGTTTAGAAACGCTAGCAGTACCCGATACAAAACCTATTCAAACCACATTGCATCCGTATGATTGGACGTATTTAAAATTCTTGGACAATTTTGAATTTTCAGGGAAGAAAATTAAGGAAAATAGCACACTGAAACTTCCAGCAGCAATTGTTGCTGGAATTTTTGATAAAGAAAATACAAATGATGCTTTTACTTCTGCAGAATTGGCTTTGGATATTGCGATGTTTGCGGTAGGAATTGGGGAAGTTAAGGCGGCACTCGAGGTTGGGAATTTGGCCCGGAAGGCTTGGCTCGCCACTAAGGCAGTAGCAGATTTAGGACTCTCATTGGGGGATGTTATTATTACAGGTGGGCTTGGTGAACAACTGGATAAAACAGCATCCGGAAAAGCATTTTTAAGTCGATGGAATAACATTCAATTGTACTATGGCATTGGCAGTTTGGCTGAAACAGGCTTGAGCAAATTGGTATACCGTTTATACGACGATTATAGGGCCGTAAAAACTTGGGACAACCTAGATCCAAAATTGCAGAAAGAATTGGATGGGATGGTGCAGAAGGTGGAAGATTTTACAGGCCTTAAGCGAATTGAAAACCTCAAGCTGAGGGCAGGTAAAAAAATCATTGGTGAACAAAACCTAATTCAGGCGGATGTGCCCATAAGCAAGTTTAAAAAATTAAGGGCATTAGAAAGTGAACAAATTGTGGCCTATAGCGCACGCGATTTTTGGTTAGAGGAAGGTACAGATTTTGTGCAATATTTGAGTGAAGATGCCGAGTATTTGATCAAGCATGACCCAAGCACAGGTAGGATGTTGGTGGCCGATGTTCAAAACCAGGAAGTGGTGTATTTTAGTTTGGATGAAGACAAACTTTTTGCAAGCAAATTGCCCGCCCAAGATGATGCGGCTTACAAAGAATTGATGTTGAAAACCCGCACCCATTTGGGCTTGTCGGGAGGTTTAAAAGAAATCACCATCAGAGGAAAAAAAATGGTATTTTCGCAAGACAAAGCCAATGTTTTGCTGGGGAAATGGAAGGCCAAAGATTTGCCCGGTATAGAAGGACAAGAATTGGGTACAGAAGAAGTAATGGAAGAATTGTTGATGTTTAAACACTACAGCCATAAAGACTTGGATTTCGAACTCCGCCCCGGTTCTGTGCAGGTATTGAACATTCCCACAGGCAGTATCGAAAAAACAAAAGAACTCTCTGAAAGGGTGGGCACTTTTTGGGACGCCTATAACCTCAATTTCTTAGACATGATTGTGAACAACAAAAGCCGGGTAAATGTAGTGCTGGTGAGTGATCCGA
>JADYZD010000262.1 GCA_020853295.1 Bacteroidia bacterium
ACAATTTTTTAGCTTATCCTTTAGGAAACTTGAAATTCGAATTCCCTACCTGTAACACCCCAAATTACATCACCATTCCACCGCACACATTCAGTGTTTGGCCGGTAACATAAGTGCTGAGGTCGGAAGCCAAAAACAAGCAAGCATTGGCCACATCTTCTGGGGTGCCGCCGCGTTTTAGCGGAATGGTATCTACCCAAGCCTTTTTCACATCGGCGTTTAAAGCCTCGGTCATTTCAGTTTCTATAAAACCAGGTGCTACCGCATTGCAACGGATGCCGCGGCTGCCAATTTCTTTTGCCACAGACTTGGTAAACCCAATCATGCCTGCTTTAGATGCAGCATAGTTTGCTTGGCCTGCATTTCCTGTAATTCCCACTATGCTGGTCATATTGATGATAGAACCAGCACGGTTGCCCAAGAAATGTTTTAAAAAGGCTTTGGTAAGGTTAAATGCGCTTTTAAGGTTGGTATCGATCACTTCATCCCACTGCTCTTCGGTCATGCGCAACATAAGGGTATCACGGGTAATACCGGCATTGTTGATGAGAATATCCACTTTGCCAAAATCGGCAATAACGGCATTGGCCAAATCATCGCTGGCTTTAAAATCTGCAGCATTGCTTTGGTAGCCTTTGGCTTTAATGCCATAAGTATCTGCCAATTCTTTTTCAAAAGCCATGGCTTTTTCTACCGAAGAAGCATAAGTGAAAGCGATGTTGCAACCGTTTTTTGCAAATACTTCTGCCAATCCTTTTCCTATACCGCGAGATGCGCCTGTGATGAGTGCCGTTTTTCCTTGTAGCATGTTGCAAATCTAATGGCCAAAGCCAATCCCTACAACTGTAATTTAAATGTTGGCCAAGCGATTGAGCAATTGTGGGGATTTTTAAGCAAAGCACTCAAAAAATACCATTTATTTTGCTACCAATGCATCAAGGCAGTTTTTTAGATACTCCCATAGAATTTATAAAAGGTGTGGGGCCTCAAAGGGCGGAAGTATTGAAAAAAGAACTGTCGATACACACCGTAGGTGATTTTCTGAGCCACTACCCTTATCGCTACGAAGACCGTTCTGTGGTTTATCCCATATCGCAAATCGGCTCGGGTGAAGTGTTTTTGCAAATACAAGGTGTACTCTCGGCTTTTGAATTGGTAGGTGAAGGCAAGGCCAGGCGGCTCACCTGCTGGCTGCGGGATGGCACCGGACAAATTGAACTCATTTGGTTTCAGGGCATTTCTTATGTTCATAAAAACCTGCAACCTGGGCAGCGATACTTGGTTTTTGGCAGGGTATCGGAATTTAAAGGCAAGTTGAGCATTGCCCATCCCGAAGTGGAATTGATAAAACCACACGAAAAACCGGCACAAAAAGGCTTGGTACCCGTGTATCCCTTAACAGATTCCATGCGGCGCAGGTATCTGGACAACAAGTTCATGAGTCAGGTATCGGCCAACATCCTTGCCATGCCTGGATTTGAAATACCTGAGAATTTGCCTGCTTATATGCTTGAAAAGCAACAGCTGGTGGCGCGGCATTGGGCCATAAGCATGTTGCACAGGCCCAACAATCCGCAAAACCTGCAATTGGCCGAAAACAGGCTGAAATTTGAGGAATTGTTTTACCTGCAGATACGTCACCTGCAACTTAAAAGCCATAGAAACAGAACCTTAAAAGGTTTGGTTTTTGAAAAAGTGGGTGAACATTTTAATGGTTTTTATAAGAACCACTTGCCGTTTGAACTTACAAATGCCCAAAAAAAGGTATTGAAGGAAATACGGAAAGATATGGTGACCGGAAGACAGATGAACCGCTTGCTGCAAGGCGATGTGGGCTCAGGCAAGACCATAGTGGCTATATTGGCTATGCTTATAGCTCTGGACAACGGCTACCAGAGTTGTATTATGGCGCCCACGGAAATTTTGGCGAGTCAGCACTAC
Organism: Bacteroidia bacterium; assembly: GCA_020853295.1. GTDB lineage: Bacteria > Bacteroidota > Bacteroidia > NS11-12g > UBA955 > JAGXTF01. The sequence goes on from JADYZD010000262.1 coordinate 1,942, forward strand.
GCGGTAATGCAGGAACTGCTAGAAGGCACGGGAATTAAAACGGCCTTGCTTACAGGCAGTACCACCAAAAAGAACAGGGAAAAACTGTTGGCGGAATTGAAAAGTGGTGAAATTTCTATTCTAACTGGCACGCATGCGCTGATAGAAAACGACGTTGATTTTGCCCAACTGGGTTTGGTGGTTATTGATGAACAGCACCGATTTGGGGTAGCGCAAAGGGCCAAGTTGTGGCGCAAGGGCAATAGGGTTCCTCATATTTTGGTAATGACGGCCACGCCCATTCCCAGAACACTGGCGATGACAGTTTATGGCGACTTAGAAGTGAGCACAATTGACCAATTGCCATCGGGCAGAAAACAGATTGTAACGGTGCACCGGCACGACAATACAAGGCCTTTGATCATGCAATTTGTGCGGGAAGAAGTGGCCAAAGGAAGGCAGGTATATGTGGTATTTCCGTTGATAGAAGACAGTCCGAAATTGGAACTGAAAAGCCTGATGACGGGCTATGAGGTGGTTGCGGAGTACTTGCCCCCTCCTGCTTACAAATACAGCATGTTGCACGGCAAATTGAAGCCGGCTGAGAAGGACATCGAAATGGGTCGCTTTAAAAGCCATGCCACAGACATCATGGTGGCCACAACGGTAATTGAAGTGGGGGTAAATGTGCCCAATGCATCAGTAATGATTATAGAGAATGCGGAGAGATTTGGACTGGCACAATTGCACCAGCTGCGGGGCCGTGTGGGCCGAGGTGCTGAGCAGAGTTACTGTATTTTGGTAACAGGAGGCAAACTTTCTGCGGCGGCGAGAAAACGCATACAAACCATGGTAGCTACTACCGATGGATTTCAAATAGCTCAGGTAGACATGGAATTGCGTGGTCCTGGAGACATGGATGGCACCCGACAAAGCGGTTTATTGGAGTTGAAACTCTCAGATATTCGCAAAGATGAAGCTTTGCTATTGGCCTCACGCGCAGCAGCAGAAGCCTTGTTAGAGGATGATGCGAAATTCGAAAAGCCAGAAAATGCTCCGGTGAAGTTGGAACTGGCAAAAATTCCACACCGCACGGTATGGAGTAAAATTTCTTAAAAATGAGCACATAAAAAAGCCCCAATGCTGCGCAAAGGGGCTTTTTTTCAAAAGATTCTATTCAATTATTTTATGGGGTAACACCCTGTGTTTTGCCGGCAGGGACTTGTTGAGCTGGTTTTGCTGCCTCAGCTCCAGACATCTTGTAACCTATCCCCTTTTCTTTGGGTTGGCCAAAAGCTTCTGGAGTCATGTAATATCCTTTTTCAAATTCGGTTTTTTCAACTTCCACTTGAATGCGGTTTTGATCCGCATAGTTGTCATGCCTTACACCAGTTACCTGCCAAGAAACTTCTAAGCCTGGTGAGCCACCGGCAATGCTGAATTGGTTGCCTTCTACTTTTTTAGAAATATATACTGGAGCATAACCACCAATACAAGAAAGTTGGTAACGGAATTCCATATTCAATGCTTGGAACCAATCAGGCATGGTAATCGTAGCTTGGCCATTTGCATCCAATACCACATTGCCATTGTAGATATTCATCATATCGGGAGATTCAACAAAACTGTGGTATAGGAATTTGTTTTCAGGATCCAAAGGATGGTCTATTTTAAATGAACCTGAAGATTTAGATAGTGTTCCATTTACATGCATACGGCCACTAAAGTAACCTGCATATCCAACAGTGTTGCTTGCATTGTTATCTGCAAATACAGCGGCACCATTTGAAATGATAGATTTGGCATAAATACCGTTATTATTGGTTCCCAAAGCTGAAAATGGGCCATTGGTATTTACTCCATACACTGCACCATCTGTTAGTGAAGAAGTTGAAGATGAACCATTTATGGCGCGAGCTGAGCCACCAGAAACATCCAATTGATACCCTGGACCGACATTGTTAATTCCAACAAAACCAGAACCAAGAATGCGCATTCTTTCAACTCCATTTGTGCCAAATTTCAAATATTTGTTTTCCCAGTTCCATAAAATAGCATCACCGGTATTGTTATCAAGCCCAAACATTAAACCATCACTTGATGATGTGCCTGTTGTATTGGTTTGGTAATGAGCAGTTGCTATTCCCCCATTTGAATATATCAATTGAGCATAAGTAGGTGTAGCTGTTGTACCAATCGACATTTTGCCTTCCACCATGGCGTCTTTGGTAGCTCTAAATTTACCGGTAACATCCAACTCATAACTTGCATTAATTGATCCAATACCTACATTTTTGGTAGATTTGTTAATGGTAATATCCGTAGTATTCGCAGCATTATCTGCAGAAATCACAAAATTACCGGCATAAGCTCCTGCCTCGGCAAATAAAATAGATGCATTAAAACTTGAACCCGTAGATTGGGCAAATTTAAGTCCCGTAATGGTACTTGCATTTGTGGGTTTCAAGGTCATGCCATTTAAGGAAGATGATCCCTCAACAAGAAAATCTTCAAATAAACTCGATCCGGTTCCTTTTACATATAATTTAGTATTGGAAGCTGGGGTTGAAGTACCAATACCCACATTCCCTGAATTGTTGTTAAAAATAGACGCGCCGCTGGTAGTCCATACACTGTTAAAAGTAGTACCACTTAATGATAAACCTGTACCGGCAGAATACGTAGTATTGTCGTCTGTCGCTGGTGCCCAAGTTGAACCGTTGTATTTAAGTGTCTGACCAGAAGATGGTGCTGTTACAGAGACAGCCGTTCCTTGAAGTGCATTGGCATTCCATAAAGCTGATGTGGTATTGGCATTCACGGTAACTGAACCGCTGTTTCCACCTCCCAATAAACCAGTACCTGCAATAACTTCGCTGATATCGCCATCTAAAGTTACGGGCACCCAATTGCTGCCGTTGTATTGTAATACCTGACCAGAAGATGCGCCACCTGCAGTGATTTGTGAAGGCTGTACGGTGCCAGAAAGGTTGTTGGCTGAACCTGCTGCATTGGCATAATTGGCATAAGGTACTGCTGAAATCTGCGTCGCACCCATGTCAGAATAACTCACCCCACCAGCTGGGTCTACTTCTACTTGCAAAAATTTTGCTCCAGAAGCCCATTGGCTGGCTGTTGGATATGCGCCTTGCTGCACTGTGCCCGCCCCAATTTCTAAATTCACCAAGCCAAAAGCATTGTTGGTGCTTTTGATTTGGGTTTCCTGAAACAACACTGCACCGCCGGCAGAGCCATCGCGGATGGTGAAACGGAAGGAAACTGAGGTACCCGATGGCACCACAATTCCTGAAGAATTGCGAACCACAGCTTGGTAGCTGAATTTTGAGGGAGCTTGTGCCAAAAGTGCAGCACAAGACAACACCATAGTAGTGAGGATTGTAGTTATTTTTTTCATAGTAGATTAGTTGAGTATGGTGAGTTTAAAAATGCCGCTTGTTCCTTCGGCACTTGTAATTCTGAGGTTGTAAACACCAGATGGCAAATGGCTCAAATCCATACTGCCTGTGGTTTGATCCAACGCAACCGTGCGTTGGGCTACCAATTTGCCACTGCCATCAAAAACATCTGCACTTAAGCCTGCAACATTGTTTAGCAAAGCTTGATTCAGTTTCACTTGGAAAATACCATTGCTGGGATTTGGAAATACTGTGATATTGTTGTTAGCTGATACCGATTTTATAGAAGATGCCGGAATTTCGGGCTGCTGAAAACCTTGGGTAAGGATTACCGAACCTGCTGAAAGGGTGGATATGGCGGTTTCGCCAGCGGTCCATGATAAAGAGCCATTGGCCGAGGTGGCAAAACCACCTGCAGCGCCGATTACACTGCGTTCAATGCTTTGGGCATTCAGTGCTGCGCAAGATATTAGGGAGGCTCCAATCAGTAAGAATTTTAGTTTCATGGGTTTATTTTTTATTCGTATTCAAAGTAAAGCATTTTAAATACTCAATATCTACTTTATGAAGAAATTTTAATGTAAGGGAAATAAACTATATGGTATCCTACTTTTGTTTATATCCAAATACAACATTCATTTAGCAACATGCAAAATGCTTAGGCGAATGTTGAATTTCCCATAAAAAAAGCCCCAATGCTGCGCAAAGGGGCTTTTTTACATTTAAATCAATATTATTTATGAGCAGCTTTTAAAGCCTCTACTTCTTTCTTCAAAGTTTCTATTTGAGCTTGTTGCTCTTGAATCGCTTGGGTAAGAATAGGAATTAACTCGGTGTAATTTACCCCTTTAAAATTGATAGGTTCCTGTTTTTCGCCTTGATTTCCAGGATGAACATTATTGGTTACAACTGCTGGAATTACTTCTTCTAATTCCTGAGCTATAAATCCAAAATGCAAACCAGTGGCAAGGTTCATCGCCTTGTATTCAGGATCATCGGTTTTAAACAAATACGAAGAAGGTTTCAATTTCATGATGAGTGACAAACCATTATTTATAGGCGCAATTTCTTTCTTCAATTTGCGATCTGAGGAGCTGGCCCATGTGCCAGTATATGCACCATTGCCACTGCAGAATACTCCATAATTGGTAGTTCCTGCGGATGCAGCGCCATAAACTCCATAAGTATTAGACCCAGCATTGGCAAGACCACAAAGACCAATATTATAGGTTGCGCTAGAATATGAGGCACCGGCAATTAAACCACAGGTGGTTCCCCCACCTGCACCTATTTGAGAAACAGATGCACCATTGTAAGAACTAAAACCAAATGGACTTGGTAAAGTAAACAAAGCTGAATTGCTGGAAGTCACCTGTAATGTACTAGAAGGGGAATTTGTTCCCACTCCCATTTTCATACCTGCATAAATATTGCTATCCGCCCTCATGCTTCCTCCTACATGGAGTCTAAATGTTGGAAGACTCTTGTTTAACCCCATGTACCCAGTACCATTTTGTATTATCAAACGGGAGCCACCGCCGCCTAGTTCAAAAAGTTCAAAGTCATCATCAGCAGGGCGGTTTCTTAGATTCCATTGGTTTACACCTGCTTTTGCAAATCGGATGGCAGCATCACCAGATTGGGCATCAATATCTAAAACTGAAAAACTTGATGATGACTTCACCCTAATACCGGTAGATCCACCATGTAATACATCCAATTTATATGTAGGATTTGTAGTTTCACCAATGCCTACATTACCTGTAGCATCTTGAATAACAAAGCGGCTTCCGCCTCCACCAGCTTCTGAAATTTCAAAATAATTATCGGCATAGCGGTTGCCAGCAGTCCATTGATTTACACCTTTGCGCAAATAATTGATACCAGCAAATCCACCTTCAGCATCGATATCCAAAAAGGAAGAAGTGTCTTTTGACTTAACTCTGGCACCTGTGAAGCTGGGATGGATTACATCCAGTTTATAGGCAGCATTTACAGTTCCAATACCTATGTTTTTTGTTGACTTGTTAATAGTGAAATCCGTAGTATTCGCAGCATTATCTGCAGAAATCACAAAATTACCTGTGTAACTTCCAGACTCGGCAAATAAAATAGATGCATTAAAACTTGAACCCGTAGATTGGGCAAACTTAATACCTGTAATGGTGCTTGCGTTTGCGGGTTTTAAGGTCATTCCATTAATGCTGCTTGAACCCTCAACAAGAAAATCTTCAAAAAAATTCGATCCGGTTCCTTTTACATGCAATCTAGAACTGGAAGCCGGGGTTGAAGTACCAATACCCACATTCCCTGAATTGTTGTTAAAAATGGAAGTGCCGCTGCTAGTCCATACACTGTTAAAAGTAGTACCACTTAATGACAAACCTGTACCAGCAGAATACGTAGTATTGTCGTCTGCCGCTGGCGCCCAAGCGGAGCCGTTGTATTTAAGGGTCTGACCAGAAGATGGTGCGGTTGTAGCGACAGCTGTTCCTTGAAGTGAATTGGCATTCCATAAAGCTGTAGCTGTACGGGCATTAATAGTAACCGAACCAGTTGTTCCACCACCTGTTAAACCAGTACCTGCAATAACTTCGCTGATATCGCCATCCAAAGTTACAGGCACCCAATTGCTGCCGTTGTATTGTAATACTTGGCCAGATGAAGCGCCGCCTGCTGTGATTTGTGAAGGCTGAACAGTACCTGAAAGGTTGTTTGCTGAACCTGCTGCATTGGCATAATTGGCATATGGTACTGCTGAAATCTGCGTTGCACCCATGTCAGAATAACTCACCCCACCAGCTGGGTCAACTTCTACTTGCAAAAATTTTGCTCCAGAAGCCCATTGGCTGGCTGTTGGGTATGCACCTTGCTGCACTGTGCCCGCCCCAATTTCT
>JADYZD010000263.1 GCA_020853295.1 Bacteroidia bacterium
CAATTCCCAAAGACAAGGCTGCAATAGATATTCTGCCACCATCCAAAATTTTCATGGCCTGAATAAATCCGTCTCCAACATTGCCTAAAATTTGACTTTCATGCACTTTACAGTCGGTAAATATCAATTCTGCGGTTTCAGAAGCACGCATGCCCAATTTATTCTCTTTTTTGCCTCCAGTAAACCCTGGTGTTCCCCTTTCTACTACAAAAGCGGTGATTCCATGTGAGTCAAGCAATTCGCCGGTTCTAGCAAGAACAACAGCCACATTGCCACTGATACCATGGGTTATCCAATTTTTAGTGCCGTTAAGCACCCAATATTCACCTTCTTTTTTTGCTACACAGCGCATCCTGAGGGCATCACTTCCTGTATTTGCCTCGGTAAGTCCCCATGCACCAATCCACTCACCACTGGCAAGTTTGGGCAACCATTTGGCTTTTTGCTCTGCATTTCCAAACTGCAAAATATGGCCCGTGCACAAACTGTTGTGAGCAGCCATACTTAAACCTACTGAACCGCAAACTTTGGCCACTTCCTCAATAGCTGCTACGTATTCTGGGTAGCCAAATCCCGATCCTCCATATTCATGTGGAACCAAAATCCCCATTAAGCCCAATTCACCCATTTCTCTAAGAATATGGGCAGGGAATTCCTGTGATTCATCCCACTCCATAAAATGAGGACGGATGCGCCTTTCAGCGAATTCTTTAACGGTATTCCGAATTAAATCTACGTTTTCTGACTGTGCAAAGTGCATATGAACCGCAAATTTAATTGAAATCTATGGGTAATATCTTTAAATATTTTGAAAAGAATCAATGTCATTCTAACCGCTATAAATAATTCTGCAAACGCTGTTTTTCCTGTGGGGTAAATGCAGGGTGTTTTTGCAAATCCTCTGCATCAAATTTGCCGTGCTGCTTGATATAAGCCTTTATTTGTTTGGCTTGCTTAAAACTAATGTAAGGGTGCGAAGAAAGTTGAATTTCAGTTAAATTGTAAAGATCGATTTTTTGAACATCTAATGGATTGGCTTTGAATGAATTGAACAATAATTTTATGGTGTTTGAATCCATTCCTTTGATCTCTTTCAATTGTAAAGTGGAATAAAATCCACCCAAAACTTCCCTATACCTTAAAATTCGGTGGGCAGATTTGGCCCCAATTCCAGTTAATGACATCAAATCCAAACTATCTGCCTCGTTAATATCAAGTGGATTTGATGGTCCAAATTTGGGTTGTTTTTCATTCGTGTATTTGCTTCCAATTGAACCTACATAGAACATGGTTTTTATCTTCTGAGTATCCATGCCACTTATTTGGCTTAACTGTTGCAAGTTTTTAAACCCACCGTGGGACATTTGTGCCTTTATCTTTCTTGCCGTTTGTGCATCAAAGCCCATGGCTACAAGGTCATCTTCACTGCTTTTATATAAACTGCGCTTCTTGTAGTACTGTTTCCTCAAGCTGTCACTCCGCAGTTTTGATTCTGCAATAAGTTGCTGAATGGCAATGCTGTCTTGCGCAAAACCCAATTTTTTAGGAGGGCTAGAATTCAGCCACCAGCGTGGTAAGAAAGCCAAAATGATGGCTCCGAATAAAACGACAAGAGCCCCGGAATGTTCCTTCCGAAAAAAATGAAAGAACTTCTCGGGGCCCCCGGATGACATCATTAATAATTAAAGAGCCTTAGCTACTGTTTCGCTGCTGTAAATCTTGTTGTCCAGCTTGCGTTTGATTTCAGAAAACGCGGTAATGGTTTCTTCCACATCTTCCAAAGTGTGAACAGCTGTAGGTATTAATCTAAGCATGATAACACCTTTGGGCACAACTGGATATACCACCATGCTGCAAAAAATATTGAAATTTTCGCGCAAATCATGGGTAACATGACTGGCTTCTTGAATGGTGCCAGAAAGCAATACTGGTGTTACAGGAGTGGTGGTTACACCTATGTTGAAACCCCTCTCTCTCAAGCCATTTTGCAAGGCATTTACCACTTTCCACAAATTGTCTTTCAATTCAGTTTTGGTGCGCAACAATTCAAGTCTTTTGATTGATCCTATAACCATAGGCATGGGCAATGCTTTGGCATAAATCTGCGAACGCATGTTATAGCGCAAGTATTTTACAATTTCAGGTGTGCTGCCAATAAAGGCACCAATACCTGCCATGCTTTTGGCAAATGTAGAAAAGTAAATGTCTATACCATCTTGGCAGCCTTGCTCTTCACCAGTTCCAGCACCTGTTTTGCCCATGGTACCAAAGCCATGTGCATCATCAACAAAAAGGCGGAAACTGAATTTCTGTTTCATGGCTACAATCTCTTTCAATTTTCCTTGTGAGCCACTCATTCCAAAAACACCTTCAGTAATTACCATAATTCCACCACCTGTTTTTTCAGCAAGTTTGGTAGCATGGTTTAATTGCTTTTCCAAACTTTCCATATTGTTGTGTTGGAACATAAAGCGTTTGCCTATGTGTAAACGCATTCCGTCCATAATGCAAGCATGAGATTCAGCATCATAAACAATAATATCATGTCGGTCTACTAGAGCATCTATAGCAGATACAACACCTTGATAACCATAGTTTAACAAAATCACATCGGGTTTGCTCACAAATTCCGCCAAATCATGCTCCAATTGCTCATGATAATCGCTATTTCCACTCATCATTCTAGCCCCCATTGGGTAAGCCATGCCGAATTGTGCCGCTGCATCAGCATCAGCCTTCATTACTTCTGGGTGGTTTGCCAAACCCAAATAGTTATTTAGGCTCCAAGTAAGTCTGGTTTTGCCGTTGAAAACCATTCTTGGACTTATAGGTCCTGTCAATTTTGGAAAGGTATAATAACCGTGTGCATCATCTGCCCATTGGCCTAAGGGCCCCATTCTTTTTACTACTTTATCAAAAATATCAGTCATGTTTCTCTGTACTTTGTTACTGCAAAATTAAGTTACTTTATTTATACTCCCTAACACTTAATGCACAGGCATGCCCAATAAGTAAACAGATGGTGCTTTCCCCAATGTAGGAATGTTGTTTTTCCACCCTGCCAATGTTTGGGTTTTTAATAGGGAATTTTCTTCGTGCAACGCAACTGCCAAACACAAGTGAATGTCAGATGGGCCGTAGTCTAAAAGCATTTTTAACATCCTATCCGACCTGTACGGCGTTTCTATAAAAATGTGCGTATATCCGGTGTTTTTTACGTTTTTGCACAAGTCCAAAACAAAGGGCTTTAAGTCGTTTTCCTTAATTGGAGGGTAGCCATGAAAAGTGAATTGTTGCCCATTTAAGCCAGAGCCACTTAATGCCAAGAAAATAGAACCGGGGCCAATAAATGATACTATTTCTATCCCGTTTTGGTGCCCCCAACTGGCAACTTTTCCCCCAGGATCTGCTACTCCAGGTAGGCCTGCTTCGCTGCTTACACCTATGTTGTTGGTTTTAACATGGGTGCTTAAAAATGCACTGAGTTCTGTGGAATTTGAATCGCGGTTTAATTCAAATATTACCAAATTTTGAATGTCTATTTCCATGTGCAACGAAGACAAAAACCGTCGGGTTGTACGTGCATTTTCTGCAACCCAGTATTTTGTGTTTTTTAAGGTGTTAATCAAATACGGGGTGCACATTTCTTGCCAAGAATGTGCGCCAATTGGCATGGGCAACATCAGGATTTTGCCATTTAAGTGATTTTTTAACTCCATATTGTTATAATGACCGAAATTTTTAACATATTTTTGTGGTATGTTACTCGAATCCTGCAAAAGAAGTATTCTTTTCTTGCTCGTAGGTATATTTTTTTCGTTCATTTCCCTAAATGCCCAATCTTATGGAAATGAATGGGTAGATACGTCCAAGGTACACGTTAAAATTAGGGTAGGTGAAGAAGCGGTTTTTCGTGTGGGTTATTTTGCACTCGAAACCTATTTCGCCGATAGGCAGCAGTTCATCAATACCATTCCGCTAAACCAGTTACGCATGTACAGTATGGGTAAAGAAGTTCCCATTTTTGTTAAGGACCAAAACAACAACAACAAGTTTGATGTGTTCGATTTTATCGAATTTGTAGGCCATAAACTCGATGGTTCATTTGATACTGAATTGTATAAAAAACCAGGAGACCATCGCCATACACTTCAAAGTATGGTTACCGATTCTAACTTTTATTTTCTTACTTGGCGCAGTTCCGGTTCAGGCTTGCGGTATACACCCTCAAATGTGGCAAACACAGGCACTGCGCCCAAAAGCTGGCACATGTCCAAAACCAAAGTACTTGAAAATTGGTATTATAACGATGGCATGCCAATTCTTATAGGCTCTCAGTTTACCTATTTACCAGAATACACCAATGGTGAGGGCTTTGTGGGTCGCGATGTGTTGGCAAATGGAACGGATACCAATACGGTAGCCGCAACCATTCAGTTGTTCACGCCTTTCCCGTACCCAATTAATACCAAAGAATCTAGAATAGAAACAGGACTCACTGGAGGTTCTGCTTTGTTGGCCAATCCAAATGCATTGAACCATAAAGTAATTTTTAGAATCGGCCCATCTACCTCAAATGTGAGGCGCATTGGCGATACCACTTGGGCAAATCGCAGGGCAGTGACCATAAAACGCAATTTGTTGGGTACTGATATCGGTTCGCCATATACCTACCTCACTTTTAATTCCACGTTTGTAAACAATATTCCCCTATCTATCGCTTACCACTCGCACAGTGTTATTGAGTATCCCCGTTATTACAATTTGGGAGATAGCATTCGTTACGGTTATGTTGAAGATACATCCTCAGTTCCTGTAAATATTGAATGGTCAAATTATGGAAATGGCTTGGCCAGTTTGCCAGTAATATTTGATGAAGTTAACAATTTGCGCATCATCGGTAAGTTTGATCCTTTTACCAAAAAAATGAGTTATACTTTGCCTCCTTTGGCACAAAAAGGACAGTTTTTTATTTATGATGAAAGCAAAATTATAGACCTTTTTAACACCGATTGTATTGGTGTAAAAATGATAGATTACAGCAAATTATTGGATGTAAAAAACCAGTATTTAATGATTACTTCCTCTGTGCTCAATAGCAGCCCAAAAGAAGAAATTAAAGAATATGTCAATACCTGGTCTACCCGTTATAATGTGTCTTTAAGCTTAATTGAAGATTTATACAATTCCTTTAGCTACGGTATTCCGCACCCTTTGGCAGTGCGTAAATTTTGTAAATATATTTTGGAAAATTCGCCCAATAACAAACCTCAATATTTGTTGCTTTTGGGCCGTGGGTATGATATGCGCTTTAATAGAGGTGTAGAAAATTATGCACTTGTTGGCAATTATCAATTTAACCATATTCCTGCAATTGGGACTCCAGTTTCCGATAATTTTTACACCTCCGGTTTGGATGGAGCCGAAGATGAACCAGCCATTCCAACAGGTAGAATACCTGCAAATACCTCGGATGAAATAGGACATTATTTATTTAAACTCCGTGGATATTTAAATACCTATTCCACTTACGATCCTTGGCAAAAAGATGTATTGCACCTTTCAGGTGGTGGCTCTGCTTCACAGGCATTTATCATTAAAGGAAAATTAAAGTATTTAGAAAAATATCCCATAGGCGATCCATTTGCAGGTAGGGTGTTTTCATACGGAAAATCAGCCGGTGGAACTGTAGATGTAAATTTTAGAACAACCATTCAAAACCACATCTCAAATGGGGTGAGTTTGGTGTCCTTTTTAGGCCATGGTAGTCCCACTGTTA
>JADYZD010000264.1 GCA_020853295.1 Bacteroidia bacterium
GATTATGAGAATATGTGATTAGGGATTAGGGATAAGGTTTAAGGGGTAAGGGGTAAGGGGTAAGGGGAACGGGGAACGGGGAATAGAAGTTAGAAGTAAGAAGTAAGAGGTTTGAAGTTGGGGAGTAGGGATAAGGGGAAGGAGAAGGATTAAGGTTATAGGATTAAGTTATTAGTGAATGAGATTAGGGGAAAACAATTTAGAATATAGAATTTAGAACTAAATCCTTGATCCTAAATAATCCTTAATATTTGATAATTAATAATTCATAACTAATACTTAATCATTCATAATTAATAATTGATAATTAATAATTGATAATTAATAATTAATCCTTAATCATTCACAATTCACAATTAATAATTCATAACTGATAATTGATGATTATCCTTGCATTTCGTCGGCGCTGGGGCCATAAACGCCGGGTATGGGAATGTTTAGCAAACGCAAATACACTCCCAGTTGTGCCCTGTGGTGCACCATTTGAGAATAAGCATGCCGTAGGGTTTCTAATCTGTTGTGTTTTGCCAAAACCATTTCTCCATTTCTTAGGGTCCAGTCCTCTCCCATCATACCATCATTGGCCTGGGCCAAATCTGCTTGAGCAGTTGCTACATTGTTGTTAAAATAATTCAATAAATCATCTGCATTGTTGCAATCCTGCGGATTGTAAGGTGAGGTCGCAAAATCGAGCTCATCGGTTGTTAAACCCAAACTAATCCAAGTAGGCAAATCGGCAATGTGTGTAGCCAAATCCTTCATCATCATGCTTTTGGGATGGGGTTTAAAATCCAATTGATCGGCTGGCACTAGGGCCAACATTTTGCGGGTTCCAATGGCTTCTTCAGCCAATTCGTTTTGAAAAACTTCGATAAATGTCATCATTTTTTTGGGTGTTTATTTTGTTTGATAATGCAAAACAAATCCCATCAAATGACAGCAGTATGTCAGTAGTGTTAAAATTATTTTTTTAGTTTCGAATGGATCTTTTTTACATAATCTACTGCTGCGGTTTTTAGTTCTGGCGGACTGATGATTTCGGCATAGTCGGCATACATCACATACCAGCGCAGCATGCCTTCTAGGTGGGATACAAGAAAAGTCATTTCTGTATGGTTCTGCGTGGCTTTTTGCGACACAAATCCATTGTAATATTTTTGTTCATCGATAAATTTCACAGCCTTATTTTCAAATTTCAACACCACTTCATTTAAATTTTCCTTTTGGGCAATTTGTTTTAAAAACTTTTTCAGTGTAGGATGGATTTTGCTGTATTTTTTTGTGCTTTCTTGCAATGCGGAAACCCTATCCATTCTAAAATTTCTATAATCATTTCGCAAATGACAATAGGCAATTAAATGCCATTTACCCAGTTGAAAAAACATACCAATCGGTTCAATTTCTCTGGAAGTTTCAGCCTGATTGTAATTGGCAAAATAGGTCAATTTCAACACCTGTTTATTGGCAATGGCCGCTATGATAAGGTGCATGAAATCTGGTTTTTTATCAGGTTCAGGAACAAACGGATTTTGAATGACCGCAATATTTTCTTCCAAAGTTTCCAAATGTTTTTTTTCTGCATTGCGCATTACAGATTTCACTTTAAACATGGCGGATTGGTAACTTTCATTCAAAGATTTGTCGGTTAATCTTTCAATGAGTTTTTCTGCAGTAATAAAGGCACTGGCTTCAGAAAGGGTAAATTGGACAGGGGGCAATTTGTAACCTTCTACCAAGGAATACCCCACGCCAGCCTCACCTATTATAGGTACACCTGTGGCTTCCAGAGCCCGAATATCGCGGTAAACCGTGCGCAAACTAATTTGGAATCGCTTGGCAATATCTTCTGCGCGCACCACTGGCTTGGATTGCAGCTGAATTAAGATGGCGGATATGCGTTCTATTCTATTCATGAAAAAACTATTCCATCAACCCAATCACACCGGATCCACATCAAAATCTACCCAAACCCCTTTGTAACCCTCGGTCTTTTGCAACACAAGCGCGGCATCCATGAGAAACTGTTTTATTTTGGGAATGTTGTCTTTTTTCAAATCCATTTTCACCAACAAATTTTGGAGGTAATAATTTCTAATTTTGCCTACTACTGGTGCTTGCGGCCCAATAGCGCGGTCTTTTAGGGATTTGCCCACTGCCTTTGCAAATGCGGTTGCTGCTTGCAATGCCACATGTTGGTCTTTGTGCCGAATGACCACCCTAATTAATCGGGTAAACGGCGGGTAATCCAGTGCCTTACGCATGTCAAGCTCCTCTTTGGCCAGTCCCAAATAATCCCCTTGCTGGAATGCTTGAATTACCGGGTGCTGGGGTTGGTAACTTTGGGCAATGACCAAGCCGCGCTTGTTGCCGCGCCCTGCCCTTCCTGCTACCTGGTGCATTTGCTGAAAAGCCCTTTCATGGCTGCGGAAATCTGGGATATTGAGAAGCATATCGGCATCCGGAATACACACCAAACCTACATTCTGAAAATCCAATCCTTTGCTCAACAACTGTGTACCTACAAGTATATCAATTTCACCATTTTCAAAACCATTGATGATGCGTTGGAAATCGCTGCGCTTGCGAATGCTTTCTTGGTCAAAGCGGGTAATTCTGGCTTCGGGGAAGTAAATGTTCAATTCCTCTGTAATGCGTTCTGTGCCAAAACCCCGCATGCTTAAGTTGGTGCTTTCGCAGGCTGGACATTGTGAAGGAGGTTCTTGGGTAAACCCACAATAGTTGCATTTTTGGGTATTTAGGCTCTTGTAATACGTAAGGGCAATATCACAGTTGATACAATGTCCGGTATAGCCACAAAGGTTGCAACTAATATACGGCACATAACCTTTTCGGTTTTGAAATACAATAATCTGTCCTTTGGCATCAATGGTTTTTTGCATTTCTTCCAGCATGTAATTGCTAAAAATCTGCTTCATCCTATTTTGGCGTTTGGCCTCACCCACATTGAGCAGGGCAATTTCAGGAACGGGCGCTGTAATGAACCTTTCTTCCAAATGGACCCATTTTATTTTTTCTTCTTTATCGGCTTGTAAAAACTCATAAGAAGGTGTTGCACTGCCTAGTAGTACCGGACATTTGTGCATATGTGCCAACTGCATTGCAGCATCCCTGCCGTGGTAATGCGGACGTTTTTCGAACTGTTTAAAAGAGTTTTCGTGTTCTTCATCCACCACCACCAAACCAAGGTTCAAAAAGGGCGCAAACAAAGCAGAACGGGCACCAACAAGCAATTTTACATGACCATGTTTGACTTTGAGGTACAATTCGGTGCGTTCTGCTCCTGAATAATAATTGTGCCACACGCCCATTTCGTTGCCAAAAAACTGACCCAAGCGCATGACCAATTGCTCGGTTAATCCTACTTCAGGCACCAGATACAAAACTTGCTTTCCTTCTGACAAGGCCTTTTGAATAAAATACTGGTATACAAAGGTTTTTCCGCTGCCGGTTGCCCCAAAAAGCAATGCATTTTTACCGTTATCGAAACTGTTTTGAATTACAGCACAGGCCTCTTGTTGGTTGGGTGTCAATTCAAAATCGGCATTCCCTTCAGTTTTCTTCAATCGGTCTATTTCCCTGATTTCAATTGAAATGAGACCTTTTCTTTCTAGGGATTTGATATGCGACAGGGCAATTTCATGCTTATCTGTCAATTCCTTTCTCCGAAAAGCGCCTTTTCCCATTCCCATGGCCGCCATAATCACAGCTGCTTGCTTGGGGGCACGTTTTTCCAAAAGGGTAAGTTGCTCTCTGGCAAATGCTTCGTCTTCCCACTTTGCTGCCAAAACAATAAAGGCTTCGGTTTTGGGTTTGTAATTCTCCCTCACCTCTTCTTGCATAAGTACAAAGCCTCTGCTGTAAAGGCTTTTTATATATTTTAAAGGTGACTTCACTGCTGCCGCTTTTGCCGCTTCATCTACAGTGATTTGACGTTTTTTAAGCAATAGGGTTAAAATTGCCCATTCCTTTTCATCGAGTTCGGGCGTGGCAGTGTCGTCAAACTCGGGACTGAGGCTGATGATGCTTTCACTTTGAAGGCGAAAACCAGCTGGCAATGCTGCCGCCATTACCTCACCCAAATGGCACATGTAGTAATTGGCCATCCAAGTCCAAAATTTCAAGTGGGTTGGACTGATTACGGGTTCCTCATCGAGAATCTCTAAAAGATAGCTGGCTTCATATTTTTCCGGTGGTTCATCGGTAAAATCCAATATAATTCCAGCATATATTTTTTTAGTGCCAAATTGCACACACACACGCTGCCCTATTTCCACCAAATCGTTCCATTCCACGGGCACCCTGTATGTATAATTCTTGGGTACCGGCAATGGCAATAACACCTGTGCAAATATGGTGATTCTCTCTGTCAAGAACTGCGAATTTAAGTCCTTAATGGCAATAGGAACGGCCGATTAATCAACATTAAAACATAAACAATAGCTTTGTGCCATGGCACCCACATTTCAGTTGTTGCAAACTTTTGAAGAGAGAATTCAGGTATACGAACTGTACACACAATTGAACCCCAATTTGAGTAGGGATGAATTTGAAAGCCGTATGAAGGCCATAATGCATGAAAAAGGATACCAATTGTTGGGCATGTTTTTGGGTGAAAAATTGGTGGGTATTTCCGGATTTTGGTTGGCCACAAAGTTGTATTGCGGCAAGTATATGGAACCCGATAATGTGGTGGTGGACGAGAACCACCGGTCAGCAGGTTTGGGCGAAAAATTGCAACAAGAATTGGAACAAATAGGGCGCAAAAACAACTGCAATGTAATGATGCTTGATGCTTATTTAACCAATGAACCTGGCCACAAATTCTATGAACGAAATGGCTACCAGAAAAAGGGCTACCACTTTATTAAGAAGCTTTAAATTACCAGTTTACTCCAGCCGCAAATACAACAGAAACCAAATGAATCACAATGATGGATTTGAGCATGGTATCTGCTATTTGATAGGCCCCTTGTTCTCTAGAAAACACACAAGCAAAGGCGATTAACAGGGAACAAAGAATGGAAAACCCACTGATAATGGAGTAATAATCCCAAACGTTTACAAAGGCAAAAAAACCAATGGCAAAGCCTATGGTCAATAACATATTTACATACACCAGCCAGCGTTTGGTAAATTGTTGTCCAGCCGCCACCACCACTGTTTGGTAACCAAAAATAATGTTTCCTTTATTGCCCGTAAGGTCTTTTACCACTTCGCGGGTAAAACCTACAATGGCCAAACTGCCTACGTATAAAAACATGCCAAAATGCATGCTTCCATAATGAAGCCAAATAGCGATGAAAGGCGCAATGGCGAGTAATGTAGCCGTAATTTCCCTTATTAATGGAAGCTTTTGTAATTTGTGGCTGTAAAACCAAAACATAAACACCAGTCCAACAATAAAGATAAACACCTTAACCGAGGCTGCTAAAGAAAGCAGGATGCACAATACCACTGTGCTGGCATACACATTGAGTAAAAAATTTTGTCCCA
>JADYZD010000265.1 GCA_020853295.1 Bacteroidia bacterium
GGCCAATTGCCCCATGACACTTTTGTACGGGCCGTTGAATTTGTTGCTGGAACCCCAGATTTGGTGCACCATTTTAATGGGCATTTGTTGCTCTACGCCAATGGCTCCAAAGGCAATGTATTTAAAGGGGATTTGAAAACCGAAATTACCCAAGGGGAATACGATGCCGATTTTGGCAAGTTGGACTTGTTAAATGATGACGGAAGCAAACCATACCGCATTCACAGTGCTGTGAATTACCTTCCCGGAGTGCTGGGGACTGCATATCCCAATGGTATTGGTACATTTCGCATGAGCAAAACTTTTGCTTTTGTGGGCAACGATATGCATTACGGCCCATCCGACCGCAATGTGGTAGACAGGAGCCGCATCAACCTGTTTTTTAGTGCCATACCCCCTAGCAGAGAGCTGTCGGAGATAATGCTGGGCACCAACGGCATTTCCAAGATAGAACCACCTTTGCAAATTGCTGCCAATACCGTTTCAACGCACACCACAAGGTACAAGGTGCCGGAGGATATTTCCATACTCACCATCAACCCGCATTTGCACATGCTGGGCAAAAAACTCATCGCCTTTGCGGTAAACCCCAATGGCGACACCATCAACCTGATCAGCATTCCCAAATGGGATTTTAGGTGGCAGTATTTTTATACATTTAAAAACATGGTTCCGGTGCCCAAAGGGAGTGAAATCATTGTAACTGCAGTATTTGACAATACACGATCAAATCCCAATAATCCTTTTGATCCTCCCCGGAAAATAGGAGAGAGGTTGGAATACGATGGCGCCAGTATGCGCGCAACGGATGAAATGTTTCAGTTTATTATCACCTATACGGCTTACAAAACTGGCGATGAGCAGGTTTCGTTAGAAACTGTTCATTAGCTTTTTGCTGCTTTCACTATTTTTGCCCCATGATGGAGATTGTAGAGGTTAAAAATCAACAAGATATCAAGCGGTTTCATGATGTGCAGGATTTTATATACCGCAATGATGCCATATTTATCAAACCCATCATTCAGGATGTAGAAGATACCTTTGATAGAAATACCAATGTGGCTTATGCCGAGGGCGACGCAGTGCGGTTTCTATTGATGGATGGAAGCAATGTGATTGGCCGTTGTGCTGCATTTTACAGGAACAAGGCAGAGGGCAAAATGGGGGGAATGGGCTATTTTGAATGTATCGACAACAAAGAAGCCGCTTTCAAATTGTTCGATACCTGCAGGGATTGGTTACAAAAGCAAGGCTGCACGTATATGGATGGGCCAGTGAATTTTGGCGACCGCGATACTTTCTGGGGACTTTTGGTAGAGAATTCTACCTATCCCTCTTACAGGGAAAACTACCAGCCAGCGTATTACCGCGCATTTTTTGAAGAATATGGGTTCGAAAAAATCATAGAACAGTCGACTTCTGAAATAACGGAAGCTGAATTCAACTTTGAACGGTTTAGCAAATTGGCCAGCCGGGTCATGCAAAACGAGAAATACCAGTTTGTTATCCTAGATTGGTCTAAAATGAACCAGTTTGCCAAGGATTTTATGCAGATATACAATGAGGCTTGGTCGCACCATGAAGATTTCAAACCCCTAACTATGGAGGCGGTAATGAAGCGATTGAAGCAAATTAAACCGGTATTGGACCCCAACTTTGCCATATTTGCATATGCTGAGGGCAGGCCTATTGGTTTTTACATCAGCATGTTAGAGGTAAACCAGGTATTTAAAAACTTTAACGGCAAACTCAATTTGTGGAACAAGTTGAAGTTCTTGATGAACCGCAGTAAAATCAACAAAGTGCGGGGTATTATTTTCGGTGTGGTCCCCGATTTTCAGAATTTGGGCATAGAAACAGGCATGATCATGAAATTTCATGAAGGATACACCAATTCACCGAACATAAAAGTGGCAGAATTGGCCTGGATTGGAGATTTTAACGGAAAAATGTTGAGCATGTTAAAATCGTTAGGCAGCTATACCACTAAGGTTCACTACACTTATAGAAAAATATTTTAAATTCTATTTGATATACAAATATCAAAAACTTACCTTTGCAGTCCCGTTTACAAAAACAGGAAAAGTTAAGATTCCGTAGCTCAGTTGGTAGAGCAATACACTTTTAATGTATGGGTCCTGGGTTCGAGTCCCAGCGGGATCACCACCAGAAACCCCTTGAAGCTTTCAAGGGGTTTTTTTATAACTATGTTTTACGTTTATATTTTATATACCGAACAGCACAAGCGTTACTATATAGGCCAAACACAGAATTTGGAGAATCGAATAGTTCGTCACAATTCAGGAATAGAGAAATCAACAGCACCATGGAAACCTTGGGAATTGGTGTTGTCTTTGCAAAAAGAAACACGTTCAGAGGCCATGATACTTGAGAAAAAACTAAAGAATCTAAATACAGAGGACTTAAAAAAGTTCATATCAAAATATTCCAAGTAATGGAGACTGGGTCGCGAGGTAAACTCGCGATGGCGAGCCCAACCTCGCCATTCGAGTCCCAGCGGGATCACAAAACAGAAGCGGCAGTAGCCGCTTTTTTTTTTGTGTGCTGGGACGAGAGGTTTATCCGCCGTAGAGCAGCGAAGGCGGAAGTCCCCGCGGGACCACCAAAAAGCGACAATCGTTTTTTTTATGGATATGTTTTACGTTTATATTTTATATACCGGACAGCATAAGCGATACTATATAGGCCAAACACAGAATTTGGAGATTCAAATAGGGGCAATTGAGATGTTGTCCAGATTTAGGCACTTTTAACAATCTCACTGCTTCTAATAAAACATTTCTTGCTGATTGGCTTGTAGTAATGTTTGACGAGTTTTATTCGTATTGCAATGGCGCAGACAATATGCACAGCACTAATTGGCCACCCATTTAGATTTGCGTTATATATAGGAAATACAAGGCCACAGTAGCAGCCCTGAAACCACCCAGAATTACACCCATATAAGTTCTGAGGGTTACAAAATGTGTTCAGTCCTTTTGATTCGTAGTAAATGGTGACAGATTTTATATATTTGTAAATATGCAGAACTTCAAGTTCGCCAATCACCCCCAAAATGGAATGATATGCGAACAAAAGGTTCGCATATAAGCAAGTTATAAGCAAGCCTAAAAGACGACCGTGCAACCAAACAGCGGACTTCATAACGACCAGACTTTTGACTTCAAAACTAACTTTCGGACGACAAAAACTCAGTTGACAATTTCGCTGTAACTCGACACAGACCAGACCATTTTGCCGACACTAAAGCCAACGCAAGGTTTTAAAAATTTTCCCACCGCACATTTTAAAAAATAATTTTAGCCAGCCCGCATTGGCACATTTGGGGTTTGCCCCTTCCGCATAAGCCGACACAAAGGCAAACCCCAAAAGAGCCAATTTTCCACGCCTTTAAACAATATTGGACAAATATATCCACTATTAAAATAAAATACTTATCTTTGCAGCGATAAAAAGTAAAAGATGTTTTCAAAAGCTTGTGAATACGGTATTAGGGCTGCAATTTTCATTGCAGAGCAATCTTTGCTTGACAGAAAAGTGAGCTTAAAGGATGTGGCAGAAGCTATTGAATCACCTTCGGCATATACTTCAAAAATATTACAGCGATTGTCAAAAAGCAACATTATCAATTCTGACAAAGGACCAACTGGTGGCTTTTCAATGGACAAAAGTGAATTGGAAAAGGTGAAATTAAGTTCAA
>JADYZD010000266.1 GCA_020853295.1 Bacteroidia bacterium
ACATTATATTTTGTAAAAATTGCCTCAGAAAGGGGGCAAATCACCAAACCTATTACATTTGCACCCTGATTTTCACATTGAATGATAAAAAACCTCGTTATAGTTGAGTCACCTGCAAAGGCAAAAACCATTGAAAAATACCTGGGTCCCGATTTTCTGGTAAAATCCAGCATGGGGCATATCCGCGATTTAAGTAAAGGTGACGGAGCCATTGATATCGAAAAGGGTTTTATCCCTAAATACGAGATTTCATCAGACAAACGTGAACTGGTAAAAGAATTAAAAGCATTAGCAGCTCAAGCCTCTGTGGTTTGGCTAGCAACGGACGAAGACCGCGAAGGGGAAGCCATTAGCTGGCACTTGTTCGATGTATTGGGCTTGAAAGAAAGTGCTACCCGACGCATTGTATTTAATGAAATTACCAAACCTGCGATTTTAAAAGCCATAGAAAATCCACGCAGCATAGATAAATACCTAGTTGATGCCCAACAAGCAAGGCGGGTTTTGGATAGGTTGGTGGGTTATGAGCTTTCTCCAGTGCTTTGGAAAAAGGTAAAACCCCAACTTTCTGCAGGTCGTGTTCAAAGTGTATCTGTGCGCTTGGTTGTGGACAGAGAAAGGGAAATACAAGACTTTACTAGCAAATCGGATTACAGAATTCAAGCAGAATTTTTAACCCCTGAAAATAAGGTGTTGAAAGCAGATGCCAAGAGCAAACCGGGCAATGGTGAAGCGGCAGAGGCATTTTTGAAAGCCTTAAGCGCGGCTAACTTTAATGTAAGTGATATTGAGGTGAAACCTGCATTTCGCAATCCAGCGCCTCCATTTACCACCA
The DNA here is from genome assembly GCA_020853295.1 of Bacteroidia bacterium. Taxonomy (GTDB): domain Bacteria; phylum Bacteroidota; class Bacteroidia; order NS11-12g; family UBA955; genus JAGXTF01. The sequence continues at coordinate 836 of JADYZD010000266.1, forward strand.
GTACCTTGCAGCAAGAAGCTTCCAGAAAATTGGGGTATGATGTGAGCCGCACCATGCAACTGGCACAGCGCCTGTACGAAAATGGACACATTACCTACATGCGTACCGATTCTGTAAACCTGAGCCAAACAGCCATTGCAGCTGCCAAAAATCAAATAGTAAAAACTTTTGGTGAAGAGTATAGCACTTCCCGTAATTTCAATACCAAATCTGAAAATGCACAAGAAGCGCATGAAGCCATAAGGCCTACATACTTTGAGCATGCAGAGGCAGGTGATGATGCCGCCCAAAGGAAATTGTACGACCTGATTTGGAAACGCGCTATGGCTTCTCAAATGAGCAAAGCCGAACTGGAAAAAACGGTGATTTCTATAAAGAATGATGCCAATGCAGAAATGTTTGCTGCGGAAGGTGAGGTAATCCGTTTTGACGGTTTCTTAAAACTGTATATTGAAAGCAACGATGATGAGGATGAAGAAGAAGCCTCAGGTTTGTTGCCAAGGGTAGATAAAGGCGATAAACTGGGATTGGAGAAAATGACTGCCACCCAAAAGTTTTCAAGACCTGCACCCAGGTATACCGAAGCAAGTTTGGTGAAAAAACTAGAAGAACTGGGCATTGGCCGTCCTTCTACCTATGCACCTACCATCAGCACCGTTCAAAAACGCGGCTATGTGGTAAATGAAAATAGGGATGGTGGTGTACGCAAATTTGAGGTACTTGTGCTTGCTAAAGGCAACATCGACAAACAAGTAAAAGAGGAAAAATTTGGATTTGAAAAGAACAAATTGTTCCCAACAGATATTGGAATATTGGTAACCGATTTTCTACAAGAGAATTTCAAGGAAATTATGGATTTTGGCTTTACCGCCAGTGTAGAAAAGGAATTTGATGAAATTGCCAATGGAATGAAAAGCTGGAACAAAATGCTGGAAGGTTTTTATACCCCATTCCATGCATTGGTTGAAAAAACCACTGAAACAGCAACCCGTGTAACCGGCGAAAGGGTTTTGGGACCAGATCCCAAAACTGGCAAACAAGTGAGTGTGCGCATGGGCCGTTTTGGACCCTTGGTTCAAATTGGCTCTAAAGAAGCTGGCGATGAGCCACAGTATGCTTCTTTACAACGTGGACAAAGCTTGGAAACTATAGGATTAGAAGATGCCTTAAAACTGTTTGCACTGCCAAGAGAAGTTTGTGTTTATGAAGGATTGCCTGTAATTGCTGGTGTTGGCCGTTACGGACCATATTTAAAATACAACGAAAAATTCCACTCAGTAGCCAAAGGAACAGATTTGCTCGCATTGAGTGAAGCAGAAGCATTAGAAATGCTGAAAACAGCATTAAGTGCACCGCAGTTTCCTTTAGAATTGGGCCAATTTGAAGGGGAGAACCTCACAGTGAATAAGGGCAGATTTGGCCCATACATCAAATTTGGTGCAGCATTTATTTCTATACCAAGGGGTGAAGATCCAACATCAGTAACCTTACAAAGGGCAGTAGAACTTATCAATGCCAAAAAGGAAGCAGATAAAGCCAATATTTTAAGAGAGTTTTCGGAAAATGCCGATTTGCAAATTGTAAGGGGCCGCTACGGTCCATATATTTCTTACAAAAAGAAAAATATTCCATTGCCTAAGGATGCCAATTTTGAAATCATGGGCTACAACGACTTGCTTAAAATTGCCGAAGGTGCGCCTGATAAACCAGCTGCAAAAAAAGCGGCACCCAAGAAAGCAGCTGCCAAAAAACCGGCAGTAAAGAAAAAGTAAATTAGCTTGCTGCGGACCTCTTGCAGTGTAATACCATGCTTAAGGATTCAGAAATTAAGGCCATTCTATTTTTGCTCGATGACCCCGATGAGGAAGTTGTTGCTGCTGTAGAAGAACGCTTATATTCCGAAGGTCCAGAAATTATCAGTACTTTAGAATCCTTTTGGAAGGGAGATGAGGATCCGGTATTGGCTTACCGTATCGAAACCATTATAAAAAATATCCAGAACCGTGAACTGGAGAAGGATTTTACAAATTGGCTTCAATCAGAAAATCAAGATTTACTGGAAGGTTGCTTGCTCATTTGCCGCATTCAGTATCCTGGAATGAACCCAGATGTGGTGCACAACTATATAGAGAAAGTGCGTATTGATGCGTGGATGGCCTTGTATAGTGCAGGAAATCCCATGGATAGGGTAAAAATTTTAAACCATATTTTGTTTGAAAGACATGGGTTAAAAGGAAATCAATCCAATTACCATTCTCCCGACAATTCTTTTTTGAATAGGGTTATTGAGTCCAGAACGGGCAATCCCATTACGCTTTGCTGCTTATATTCCATTATTGCCCAAAAGGTGGGTATGCCCGTTTTTGGGGTGAATTTGCCCCAGCATTTTGTATTGGCTTGGTGCGAAGAACCCATCCCCAATTTTCAAACAGCATATCAAGGTCCTCCAGCATTGTTTAGAAAAGATTTTGGAAAAATCTTGTTCTATATCAATCCATTTTCCCATGGCCAAATTTTTCTAAAAAAGAACATTGATGAGTTTTTAGACGCCATAAAAGTGGCTCCACAAAAAAGCTTCTATGAACCTTGCAACAACCTAGAAATCATAAAACGCATGCTTAGAAACCTGCATTTTTCATATACTGAAATTCAGAACAATGAAAAAAGAGATGCAGTAGCAAATTACATGAAACTCTTGGGTATGGGCGGCGAAATGAATGAGGGTGAAGGGGATAATTCTGAAGAATAAAGCAATCAAAAAAAAATCTAGGGTACAATAGTTTTGTCAACCCACTTAAAATGCCGATTTTTGCCCCTTATTTCTTATGTCAGAAAAACCGGTTTTGATGCCCAAAATGGGCGAGAGTATTGCAGAAGCTACCATCATTCGCTGGCTTAAAAACGAAGGCGAAAAAGTAGAGAAGGATGAACCTTTGGTGGAAATCGCTACCGATAAGGTGGATAGCGAAATCCCCAGCACGGAAGCCGGTATTTTGGTGAAAAAACTCTATGGTGACGGTGCCGTAGTAAAAGTAGGCGAACCCGTAGCAATGATTGCTACTGACGGTGCTGCTGCTTCTACAACTGCAGCTCCTGCAGCAGTTGTAGAAACCCCAACTGTAGAATCTGCGGTAAAAGCAATAGAAAATGCTATCCCAACTCCTGTGCAATCTGCACCTGCTGCCAATATGAGTGGTGACCGTTTTTACTCTCCATTGGTAATGAATATTGCACGCACTGAAGGCATTGCAATGGCAGAATTGGAAGCAATACCAGGTACTGGCAAGGAAGGCCGCGTAACCAAAAGTGATATCCTAAATTATATTGGCAATAGAGGAGCAGCAACTCAAGCTTCTGCTACACTAGTCGCGCCAACCCCAGTGGCCCAGCCAGCTGCAACACCTGCACCAGTTGCCAAAGCAGAAATAAAAGCACCTGCAGTAAGTTTAAACGCGGGTGATGAAATTGTAGAAATGGACCGTGTGCGCAAAATGATTGCCGACCACATGGTGATGAGCAAAAGCGTGAGTCCACATGTCACCAGTTTTGTTGAAGCAGACGTTACCAACTTGGTCATGTGGCGCGAAAAAATAAAGGCCGGATTTAAAAAACGCGAAGGCGAGAACATCACATTTACCCCCATATTTATTGAGGCAGTAGCCAAGGCAATAAAGGATTTTCCAATGATCAATGTTTCTGTGGATGGCGATAAAATCGTTCGCCGCAAAAATATCAATATCGGTATGGCAGCTGCCCAACCCAATGGCAACCTGATTGTGCCGGTAATTAAAAATGCCGATACCATGAACCTTTTGGGCCTAACCCGCACTGTAAATGATTTGGCAAACCGCGCCAGAACAAACAAATTGGTACCCGATGAAATTTCTGGTGGTACTTATACGCTTACCAATGTGGGCTCGTTTGGCAATGTAATGGGTACGCCTATTATCAACCAACCCCAAGTGGCCATTATGGCTGTGGGTGCCATTCGCAAAAAACCTGCTGTTCTTGAAACCGAATTCGGAGATGTAATTGCCATTCGACACATGATGTATTTAAGCCATAGCTACGACCACCGTGTGGTGGATGGTGCTTTGGGTGGAATGTTTGTGCGCCGCGTTGCCGATTACCTGGAGCAATGGGATGTGAATCGCGAAATATAATTGAGCACTTTTCCATTATCGGTTAAATAACCATCAACCTTTATGGAAAAAAGAATTCTACTGCTGGCCAAATTATTCGCATGGATGCTTTTGGCTGTTTTTTCGGTTCGCGCTGTAGATGAGTTTTTACCTTGTAATCCCATGGAAACCCAAGTTGCTGAATTTGTGGTTGAATCAGATTATTCTAGAAATTATTACTATGTAAAATCGGTATCAAACCATGTTTTTCAAATAGATAAAGACCATGGAAATATTTCTGTAGGCGACAGAATGCAGATTTATACCACAACAATATTTAACGAAATTGTGGCATGGAAAACCGCCAATTTAAAAGGGAATAAACATGAAGCAGGATCAACTGTAAGACCACTCTTGGGAAGTTTGATTGTAGATATTATTGTTGTATGCCTTTCCTGTTTAAGTTTGTTTTTTGCGCAAAGATTTGAACATAAAATTGCGCCCTTAATTTTTGCCTTGGTTTTTGCTTCTGTTCGCTGGTGGTTTTTCCCTGAATCGTAATACAAAATGTTTAAAATCATTGGGGATTTATGGAAGCATTATTATCAATACCGATTGTATGTATTGTTGCTGTTTTTGGCCTTTTTAAAACAATGCTTTCATACCCAACAATTGGTAGATACTCAGGAATATTTACAAGCAGCAAATGCCCTTTTACAATTTGGATTTCCCGATTCTTGTACCGGTAATATATGTGAGCATTGGTTGCATGAAACCCGGCGCACAGTGGGGTATCCGTTTGTGTTAATGGTCTTTGGACAAGTGCCACTTTTAATCATTGCCATACAATGTTTGTTGGCAGTTTTTGTGCCCATTTATGCCATACAATTTCTAAAAAAAATAAATGCTGCTGCTAATGAGAAATGGTTGCTGTGGTTTTTTGTTTTATACCCTTTACAGTTTTTTTATGCCAATATTTTGATGCCTGAAATTTGGTGCGAATTGTTGGTGATTTTGGCAGCAAATTATTTTATAGATAAGGCGTATTTAAAACTGGGTTTTGCATTGACTTTTCTGTTACTCCTAAAGCCGGTATTTATTTTGCTCGCCTTTCTTTCTTTGATTTTGTTATTTAAATCGCCTTTAAAAAAGTGGCCACTGATCATCCCATTTATAGCCATATTTTGCATATCTATTTGGAACAAATCCAAAACTGGATACGCCCATTTCAGTGGCATTGCTGTAGAAAATGCATGGGAATACAACCAGCGTGTAGTGTTGCAACAATTGCATTCAAACAATGCTATTGATTCTTATTACAACAAAAGCAATGCGGTACTCATTAACTTGAACTATGAGGGCAAATACAAATACATGCAAAAAGAAACAAGAGCTGTATTGTTATCCCATTTGCCATTGTATGTAATGGCCCATTTAAAGGGCAGTTTTCTGTCAATGTTTGATCCTGGGCGATACGACTTTATTGCATTTTTTGGAATCCGAAATACTACTGGATTTATGGACCATAAAAATGAAGGCGGAATTTGGCATAAATTAAAATCACAACCCTGGTATTTGTTGCTGTACATGGCCATATTTGCAGCTGTTGCGGCTATAAAATGGGTTTTGGTTTTGTTTTTAACCTTAAAAAAATTTAAGTCGATTTGGCCATTTTTGTTGGTATTGGCCATATTTATTGGCGTTACAGGCCCTGTGGGTTCAGCGCGGTATTTAATTCCATTTATGCCTGTAATTAGTGCTTTGGCCGCAAGTGGATTGCAACAGTTTAACTTAAGAAAGGCATGAGAATTCTTTTAATCAGCGACAACCATGGGTATGTAGATGCAGCATTGCTCAAACATGCCAGTATGGTAGATGAGGTGTGGCATGCCGGCGATTGGTTGAATACAGAATTGCTGTTCGCGCTTGAAAAACAAAATACAGCAGTAAGAGGGGTGTGGGGCAATGCGGATGGACAAGATTTAAGACGGATATTTAAGGAGGACAATTTTTTCCAAATTCAAGGTCTGAAAATATGGATGACCCATATTGGAGGACATAGCGGTAAGTTTATTCCTAGGGTGAGAACCCTCTTGTCGCAAATAAAACCAGATATTTTTATTTGTGGGCACAGCCATATTCTTCGGGTAGATAGGGATAAAAGTTTAAACAATATGTTGTGCCTAAACCCCGGTGCGTGCGGGTTGCAGGGGTTTCATTTGGTTCGCACTGCCCTGAGATTTGAGATTGAAAATGGCAAAATTCAAAACTTAGAAGCCATAGAATTTGGAAAACGTGGATGATTTTTTAAAATCATTCTTTTTTACAAAAAGTATTTTCTTATTTTTGCAGCCCGTTCTGTAAAAGAATCAGCCAAATTTTTGGCAAACCTAATTAAATGCCCGGGTGGCGGAATTGGTAGACGCGCTGGTCTCAAACACCTGTGGGTTCACCCCCGTACCGGTTCGACTCCGGTCCCGGGCACTCTTTTTTTCCAGTGCCCAATCATAAAAATATTGTCATCGCCCAAAACGGCAGCCTGCCTGTTTTTCTAGATTTGTATGTACCCAGTAGCGGCAGCAACCATCCAGTTATGCTTTTTCTCCACGGAACCCGCGGATTTAAAGATTGGGGAGCATGGTGTGCCATGGCTGAATGGTTTTGTAAAAAAGGCATTGCCGTAGTTTGCCTTAATTTTTCGCACAATGGCACAACACTTATGGATCCTGCTGCATTTGGCAACTTAAAAGCATTTGCAGAAAATACCATTTCTAAAGAGTTGGAGGATGCCAAATATGCCCTCGATTGGATAACCAATAATGCTGGTGAGTTTCAGCTGGACGCTGCCAATATTACAGTGTGCGGACACAGCAGGGGTGGGGCAGTGGCCATAATTTTGGGAGTGGATGAACCCAGGTCTACCAAATTGGTTGCCTGGGCCCCAGTTTCTGATATTCTTAAGTCCTACTCCAAATACAACCGAAAGGATTGGAAGCAATCCGGATTTATCTCCTCGGCCAATGCGCGCACTGGACAGGAAATGAAAGTGAATTATACATTCGTAGAGGATATTGAATCCAATCTCCCGGCGTACAATCCCGTTTTTGCAGCATCAGAATTGAACCAACCCTTGCTGATTATTCACGGTGAGGCCGATGAGTCGGTTCCTGTGACGGATTCTGAAGAAATTCACAACAATTGCCTGCACGCTATTATGTTAAAAATCCCTGGAACGGGACATACTTTCGGAACTTCTCATCCATGGGAAAATGGCAGCATGCTTCCAGCTCCTTTTGTAGAATTGCTCGAAAATACCCTAGAGTTTATTTTGGAATAAATTATTGTGCCGCTGCCCTACGTAGTCTGTCATTTATTGCCCTTCCCAATCCTTGTTCGGGGAGCAATTCTGCGATTATGAGACCATAAGATTTGTTGTCCAAATCCCGCATCATTCCAAAAAGATGTGCCGCAGCTTCATTCATATCTCCATTTTCCGACAAAATATATTGGTGTTCTATGGGCAGGTCTGAAAGAAAGCTTTTGAACCTTAACCGTGCTGTTTTTATCGATTTTACATCCCATTCCTCTGTACCTTCAAGTACAAATTTGCTCTTTGGCGAATAGTGTTTATCGAGCTGTCCGGGTGCTGTAGGATTGCTGTTTTGATGCAATTCTTCCTCAAATTCTCCCAAAACACTAGCCAGCATTTCAGGTGATGCACCTCCCAACC
>JADYZD010000267.1 GCA_020853295.1 Bacteroidia bacterium
GCGGTTTTTGCCCGAAAATCTAAGACCAAATGCAAATTTTGCCCAGCATTTACCTGCAGTAAATGCCTTTTTAAATAGCTTGGTATCTATTGCTCTAATTGTTGGTTATATCGCTATTAAAAAAACCAAAAACCGCGGGGTACACAAAGGCTTCATGCTTTCTGCCTTTGTATTGTCAGCATTGTTTTTAGTGAGTTATGTGGTTTACCATACAGTAATGCCAAGCACACCTTATTGTGCAGAAGGTTTTATGAAAACATTTTACCTGATCATTTTATTCTCACATATTTTACTCGCGGCAATTATTTTGCCATTGGTATTGTATACCATTTACTTTAGTACATCAGGCAATTATGAGAAGCATAAAAAAATTGCAAGGTGGACTTTTCCATTATGGTTATACGTTTCTTTAACCGGAGTTCTGGTTTATGTATTAATTTCGCCCTGTTATCAATTTTAAACATGAAAAAAGCCATCCTACTCTCCATTTTTGTACTTGGTTTTGGTATAGCATCCTATGGCCAATGCCCCATGTGCAAAACAGCTTTAAAGAGCAATAGCGCAAATGGAAAACCAACAGTGGGCAACGGCATTAACGGAGGCATCTTGTTTTTGTTAACCATGCCCTATGTGCTTGCAGGTACCGCAGGATTGGTTTGGTACAAAAACTCACGGAAACGGAAAAATGCCTGAGTTTAAGCACCCCAGACCCAAATTTTTAAGCTTTTTAATGTGCAAGTGTCCGCGTTGTGGACAAGAAAAAGTGTTTCAATATTCCCCCTTCCATATCACCAAATTTACCAGTACCAAAGATGGCTGTGGAAATTGCAAACTCAATTATAATCCTGAACCTGGTTTCTTTTTTGGGGCCATGTATTGGAGTTATGCCATGCTCGTTGGCCTTATAGTAACCTTGTCAATCGTTTTTTCTATGGTGGGACTTTTTGATTATGCGGTGTATCTCATTCCCGTTTCCATTATTTTACTGCTGCCCTTTATTTTTCGCTACAGCCGGATGCTGATGCTGTATGTGGTGTATCCCATTATGTTTAAAGGCGAGTTTCGGGATAAAGATTAGTTCGTTTGTAAGTTTATTGGGATTTTGCGGTAGGTTGAAATATAATAACCTTGCCAAATAGCAGGTATCCAAAATTCAGTTTCTTTAATTACCCGCATGGCTTCAATCCCAAATTCAGGGCACAATTTACTGTTTTTGATCATTTGTATTTTTGATGGTTTGCCATATGGATTTATTGAAAATCTGACTAATACATTGGCTGAAATTCCTGCTTCCAAGCACCTTACTGGATATTTGAAATTATTCTCAATAAACCTTATGAATCCTGCATCCCCGCCCGGATATCGGGGCATTTCGGAGTTGATATCTAGGCCGTATTGGGTTTGGATTTTTTGAGAAGCACTGTCTGTTAGTGAACCATCTAACAAGGTGTCAGTACATAGTTTGGCCAAGCTATCATATAATTGCCTTTGGGCTTTATAAGTACTATCTGCAATTATGGAACTTTTGCTGTAGCGCGAAATGGAAAACGAAAATTCATATATGGTAGCCTTGGGCTTTCCTTTAACTATCTTTGGTTTCCAAGTAATTCCTTGTAAAATCGCAGTCAACACTTTAGTAGAAGGGCCATTAAGCGGTCCTTCATCATTGAGTGTTAACGATTTTAAAACCCCTTTTTTACTAATCTCTGCAGTATAAAATGCCACCACCAAACCTTTTTCATTGAGCATGCTGTCTACAATTGGATTTTGTTCGGCTTTTTTTCGCAAAGCAATCCACCCATCAATAGGCTCGGGTTTTGAATTCTGAGAGATTAAGTCTGCAGGTAAAAAGAACAGCCCGCAAAGCAAAAAAATATGTGTACGCATTTATTTATGTAAAGGCCTAAGTTTGGTCGTTGTTTCAGAAATACTGGTAACCTTCATTTTACCTGAATCTGTCTTTAACTTCCCTTTTAGTGTAGTGGTAGATCTAGAATAAACTGCATTGCCATTATTCACATTCATTTTAAAAGTGCCAATGATATTTCCTTTTAAAGGACTTTGGGTGAGAGTGAATGGCATCGAAAGGCCAATGGTGGCAGTGCTATCATTTTCCATACCCATAAAAGTATATTCCACTGTCCCATTTGTAGAGTTTGTGCGTGAATCAGATGTCCATTTTTGCCCCACCACCACGTTTTCCTTAGGATAGAACCCCATAGAACCCTCATAAGTGCTTTTGATGCTTTCATCAGACAATGAGGACTCTATAGAACTCTTAAGATTCTCATACCCACTGGTGCTCTTCCAATCCTCCTTAATTGCTTTTATCAATGATTTTCGAAGTTCCTTTAAGCCCATAATTTCCAATACTTTTCCCTCTTTAGAACAGCGCAACTGGTATCCTTTGCCTATATACAATTTGTAGAGTTTATACGTCCGTATTTTATCCTCTTGCTCAGAGTCTTCAATATCATCAGCATCCATTTCTGTGCCTACTTTTAGTTCTGAATTAGAAACAACCCCATTATACACTTGCCGGGTTTTGGTTGTGGATTGCATGCTCCTATACAAATACCCTATTGTATATCCAGAATCTGTGACAGAGGAAATGAATAAGTCATATTCAATAACCATGGAAAGATCAGTGGAGGTTTCTCCTTTGCTGTGCTTTACCACGGTATGGGTATTCGTCTCATAGTTGAGAATATTGGAGTCTCCAAGTTTGGGCTGAAACGAAAATTGATAACTTTTTTGAGCTTGCAGTTGAAAACCAAATCCAAACAAAATAGCGATTGTAAAGTATCTTAATCTCATATATTTAATGTAATAGGATTCGAATATATGTGTTGCATTGTATTCAACAAAATGGTTAAAAAACAGATTCTGTTTATGATAATTATAATTTGCGTTTAGTTGTAACAAAAAACCGGTTTGAAGTTCTGAATATATCTAAGGGTACAGCAAAATTTGATTCCAATTGAAAATATAAAAAAAGCCCACGTAAAACATGGGCTTTTTACCAAACTAATTTTTAATTTTATCCTTCTGCGGCTTCACCGGGTTGCACAGCAACAACCTCAACGCCTGCTGCGGATTTGGCCCGAATCTTGGCCTCTAGTTCCACAAGCATTTCTGGATTGTCTTCTAGCAATTCCTTTACAGTGTCCCGGCCTTGGCCCAGTTTTGTGCCTTCGTAGCTAAACCAGGAGCCACTTTTTTGAACCACTCCTGCATCTACTGCAAGGTCTAGCACTTCTCCTACACGGCTGATGCCTTTTCCATACATAATGTCAAACTCCACCACACGGAAAGGAGGTGCAACTTTGTTTTTAGCCACTTTCACCTTGGTACGGTTACCAATCATATCATCTCCATCTTTTATTTGCCCAATTCTTCGAATATCCAAGCGAATGGATGCATAGAATTTGAGTGCATTACCACCGGTGGTGGTCTCTGGATTGCCAAACATCACCCCAATTTTCTCGCGCAATTGGTTGATAAATATGGCAATACAACCTGTTTTAGAAATGGTTCCTGTGAGTTTTCTTAACGCTTGACTCATCAAACGGGCATGCAAACCCATTTTGCTGTCACCCATATCGCCTTCTATTTCTGCACGTGGTACCAAAGCCGCAACTGAGTCAATTACAATCACATCAATTGCCCCAGAACGAATCAAGTTGTCTGCTATTTCCAGCGCTTGTTCCCCATCATCAGGTTGAGAAATCAAAAGGTTTGAAGTATCAATACCCAACTTTTCGGCATAAAACTTATCAAAAGCATGTTCCGCATCTATAAATGCGCAAATACCGCCTTTCTTTTGGGCTTCCGCAATGGTATGCAATGCAATTGTTGTTTTACCGCTGGACTCAGGCCCGTAAATTTCAATAATTCTGCCGCGGGGAAAACCACCTACTCCCAAGGCCAAATCCAAACCAAACGATCCAGTAGAAATTACATCCACATTTACCGTTCTGGTGTCATCCATCTTCATCACTACGCCCTTGCCATAGCTTTTTTCCAAACGTTCTATCGTTTGTTTCAGGGCTTTCATTTTTTCATTTTGTTCACTCATAATATTGTTTTTTAGAAATTGAATTCTCTGGTTTCTGATTTTTGTACTTGCAAATTAAAACGAAATGTTTAATAAATTTGCAAGCTGTTGACAATTATTTTAACAAATTATGGAAAATTTTAGACCTATTAGCCTTTGGAATGATGATGACAAACCCCGTGAAAAGCTTATCAGCAAAGGCAGAACAGCACTTTCAGATGCAGAATTACTTGCTTTACTCATGGGCACCGGGGCCCGTTTTAAGGATGGTTTTGGCAATATGGTTAACAAAACGGCGGTAGATTTGGGCAAAGACATGCTCCATAAAGCCGACAACAACCTGCTTACACTAGCGAGAATGGGAGTGAAGGAACTGGTTAAAATTCAGGGAATTGGTGAGGCCAAGGCCATTTCAGTAATTGCAGCTCTAGAATTGGGCGCCAGAAGGAAAATGGCAAGAGAAGAGAAAACCAAGATTTCGTGCAGCCGAGATGCGTATGAAATATTGTCGCCCAGGATAGAAGATTTGAACGTGGAAGAGTTTTGGGTGCTGCTGCTAAACAGGGCCAATATGGTTCTTAAAACCGTGAAATTAAGTGAGGGTGGGGTTACCGGAACGGTGGTAGATACCGGAAACTTGTTTAAAATTGCTATTTTGGAAAATGCAAAAGGCATGGTCCTTTGTCACAACCACCCATCGGGCAATCTAAAGCCCAGTGCTGAGGATATATCCATTACCAGAAAAATAAAACAAGCGGGCCAATTGTTCGATATTTTTGTGATGGACCACATTATAGTTACAAGCCAAGGCTATTACAGTTTTGGTGACAATGGCGATATGCAAAACTGAGTGTTGCCGAAGAAAATCAGGTTTATCTTAAAAAGCTGTGTTTTCTTTGCTCCTTTATTATACTCGTGCTCAAATGAAAATAAGTGTGAAGTGGATATTGTTGTTCCTTGTGGTTTTCTCAAACTCGGGGTGCCGGCGCTGGTTCAAAGCAGAATGCAGAAGCGGTTACCAAATCAACAGGGGCGAAATTTTGGTATCCCTAGTTTACAATTGTTTGGCTTTCGACCCCGATGCCAAAGGCGATACTACAGCCTACACCCGACAAGGGCAATGGGATACTTTATGGATTAACCTGGCAGCAAAGTATGGAAATGGTTGTCCCAAACCCAATATTGATTTTACCCAAAACGACGTGTTAACGTACTTTCAACTCTATCAGGCCAAGTATAAAATCATTCGAGAGGTGGTATTTGACCATACCAATAAACAAGTGATATATACCATAAAGCAATATAGGTGTAGCAATGGCAATGATGTGGGAATGAACGAAAATTTGGTGGTCATACCTAAAATGCCTTCTGGTTACGCTGTAATTTGGCGCACAGAAGTATTGTAAAACGGATTTTGGCTTTATAATTCACAGACTAACAACTGTTAGCGCAACGCTGTTTTTAACATAAAAATATGCGCTGAGTTTATTAACTTCGCACCAGATTTATGAACCTAAATATTCGCTATTCCGAAAAATTCGAAGACCGCCACAATGGCCCACGTCAATCCGATTTTAAAGCTATGCTCGATGTCATTGGTGTTGGTAGCATAGATGGTCTAATAGATAAAACAATTCCAGCGAACATCCGTTTGCCAAAACCATTACATACTGGGGTTGCAATGTCGGAGCCCGAATTTCTTGGAATGCTGAAGCAAAAGGCATCCAAAAATAAAATAGCCAAAAACTTCATTGGAATGGGGTACTATGGCACCCATACGCCTGGCGTAATACTGCGCAACATTATGGAGAACCCGGGTTGGTACACCCAGTACACTCCTTATCAGGCTGAAATAGCTCAAGGCCGTTTAGAAGCACTTCTCAATTTCCAAACCATGATCATCGACCTCACGGGTATGGAAATTGCAAATGCATCCTTGCTAGATGAAGCTACAGCTGCGGCAGAGAGCATTCACATGTTCCATGGCTTGGCTCCTAAGGAACAAGGCATGCGTTTTTTTGTTGACAATGAGATTTTCCCACAAACCAAAGATGTATTGATTACCAGGGCAGAGCCTATTGGTGTAGAATTGGTATTCGGCGACTATAAAACCTTTCAACCCGACACTACTTATTTTGGTGCGATTGTTCAATATCCAAATGAAAAAGGCAGCATTGAAGATTACCGTGATTTTGTTTCCCAATGCAAAGCACATAATGTAAAAACTTGTTTTGTGGCTGATATTCTAGCCCTTACACTTTTAACCCCTCCTGGTGAGTTTGGTGCTGATTGTGTTGTGGGTAGCACACAGCGTTTTGGTGTTCCTATGGGCTATGGCGGACCTCACGCTGGATATATGGCGGCTAAAGATGAACACAAAAGACAAATGCCGGGCAGAATTATCGGTGTAAGTATCGATAGAAACGGCAATAGGGCATTGAGAATGGCCTTGCAAACCCGCGAACAGCATATTAAAAGGCAAAATGCCACTAGCAATATTTGTACGGCTCAAGTGTTGTTGAGCATAATGGCCGGAATGTATGGTTGTTACCATGGTGCCGAAGGATTGAAAAAAATTGCAGGTAGGGTGCATGCATTGGCATCAGAACTGGCCAGGGGTATAGAAGCTACCGGCGCTGTATTTAAAGTATTGAACAAAAATTTCTTTGATACTTTATATATACAAGTTCCAAGTGCCGCAACTATTAAGACTATTGCAGACGCCCAAGGAATAAACATTAGGTA
>JADYZD010000268.1 GCA_020853295.1 Bacteroidia bacterium
CAATCAAGCCATTGAGGATGGACTCATTGATAGGAATTACTATCCGTTTGGGCAAAGCAAATTTCAACCTCCAAAGGGCAAGAAAATTAAACATGCATTGTTCAAAGAAGATGTTATAAAAATATTTGAATATGAGGCAGACACCATTTCAAAGGAGTGCTATTGCAGAGACCTATGGATTTTTAGTTATTTGTGCAATGGAATGAATGTAAAAGACATTGCCTTTCTGAGATACAGCAACATTAATGGCAATATGCTGTACTTTAAACGTGAAAAAACAAAGAAGTCCAACCGCAGTGAGAAAATCATCAACGTGCCACTAACAGAAAGGGCATTAAACATTATTGAAAAATGGGGAAACCCACAGTATTCCAATGATGAATTTCTATTCCCTATTTTAAAAGAAGGGGATTCGCCTGAAGCTGTGCGGAGAAAAGTATCAAATTTAAACGGACTCATTTCTGATTCTGTAAAAAGAATTGCATTAAAACTGGGATTACAGCATAAACAAATCACCTCCAATTCAGCAAGAGATGCCTTTGCGACCATTTCAGCGTTTCAAGGAAGACCACTATCAGACATATCAGAGAGTTTGGGGCATAGCAGCATTAATGTTACCCAACATTACTTGGCTGGGTTTGCAGATGAAGATAAAATGGTATGGCAAAATAATCTATTATAATCATGAATATTAATTGGGAACATTTACAAAAATCGTATACTTCTGAAATAACAACAGATTTGAAAAAAAGGATTGATGAAATCCGAAAAAACAATTCTCATCTGATTGAAGAACAGCAATTGTTGGCAGTGATTGAGCATATTTATCAAAATCGACCCTTCTTTGAAAACAGCATAGACAAAGAAAAATGGGAAGACATCAATTCTGCTGATTCATTAGAAAATGACTTCGTCAATGAAATTACCTCACACTACCTTGAATGCAAATCAAAAATTAGTGAAGATGCATTTTTTGAATATTTTTTTAATACAAAAGTGCCCCTATTTTTAGAAACCTTTAAAGTGGAAAACAGTCTATCATATAAAAAAGGTGGGCTGCAATTCATTGATAAATATGTAGGAAATAATCTTTCTTTTCTTTTTAGGTGTATCCTGCAAAATATTATAATAAGCAATGCTGTTTGGGGACAATTTAAAGAGAACTACTATGCTGGATTCAAAATCAACAATACTGAACCTATCAGAAAATTCTTAGGGCTCCCTTCAAAACAACCTGTTGAATCGGGAGAACACATTTCTAAAATGACACCAGATTCTGATGAATTAAAGAAAAGTATGAGCCATACAGCGATTGTATGCTTAATACAGCTCATGACCGAGCAAGGTCTATTTAGTGCTCAGGCAGGTCCTTCAGAATTGAAAAAAGCATTGGATATTTTGGTAGGAGAAAAGGTTTCCATTTCTACAATTAAAGAATTTAACAGGGATACCAATCTTCAAAACTATTTGAGTGGAATTAAAAACAAATCTGAGAAAGAACAGCTGGCAGAAAAGTTAAGGTTAATCGCTGATTTGCTTGTTTGATTGCAGACATTTCTAGGGGCTTAAATTAATGTGATTATCGGATGGTCGGAGAATCGGTCGGCGAATTGGTCGGAGATAACCCTTCTTGAGAATTGTGCCCGAATTAAGTTTGCACTTACCAATCCAATCATGAGCTCTCACAATCCTTTTGATGAAATTTTAATGGTCTTGAACCGCATTGAGCACTCGTTGTTAAAAAGCAAAGAGTTGCAGAAAAAACCTATTGAAAACGATGGTTTTCTTTCAATAGAGCAAGCAGCTGAATACCTCAACATTCCCAAAACAACCTTATACCAATATACGAGTCGGAGAGAAATTACGTTCAGCAAACCTGGCAGAAGGTTGTTGTTTAGAAAATCAGATTTGGAAGCGTTTATTTTGAATAGTACGAAAAAGGAATTGTGATGGTGATGGTGCTTTAGGCCTAGGCGTCTATATGCTGGTTAAATGAAAATTCCTACAATTGCTAATTCATAGCATGCTCAAATTGGATATACTTTTTCCTATTGGTAAAGAATGACGACCAATTTCAATAAATCGTTTGAAAATTATCATTGCTTAATTTAAACTAGTGTTTTATTTTAAGCATTGTCCTTTTTGGCTTGACCCAAAAAGTACGAAAAAGATCAAGGGCTGCAAGGCCTGTAGGTCGCACGCTTGCAAACAGCCGAATCACTGCGGCGATCTCTTCGTCCCTCAGAGCTGCCTTGTGATTTAGCGTCTGTTTGCTGCACTTAGCGCCCTCCATTCCTTGAGGCCCGTTGCTTACGCCAGATTTCAAATCCTACTATTTTTGAAGATTAAACGTTTCAAAATCCCTAACCCCACAAACCTTATCCCTTACACCTATTATCACAATCCCTTTTCCCTAATCCCTAATTTTCTAATCCCTGTTCCCTAACTATAAACTATCAACTGTCAACTATAAACTAGTCTCCCGCCTACTTCACCACCTTCACCCCATACCACGCACCGTCTATTTCCATACTTAGAAAATAGGTGCCAATGGATAGGTTCGTAACGTTGATTTGGAAATTGGGTTGTAAACTGCCGCTTTGGAGGATTCTGCCATCCATGCTGCTGAGTTGGAAATGGCCAGTTGTTGCAGACTGTGGAATTTCTATGTTTAAGAAATCACTGGTAGGAACAGGATAAATTTTAATGCCGATAGCAGATGGATTTAAAAGCCCATTTGCGGGCTCTAATGTTACTACAATGGTATCTCTTGCTTTGCAACCGTTAGAGCCTGTTACCTGCACCGAAATGCTATTTGCGCCCACAGAAAGGTTGGTCTTGTCTACTGTTAATGTGGGAGTAGAAGCACCTGTACTCCAATTGTAGGCAGTAAAAATGCCGGGGTTTAATACCTTGTTGCCTGAGTTTGGAATGCTGGCATCTGCGCCAAGATTGGGGGTGGGCAATATTAATGCATTTACTGCAATGGTTCTGCTGGTATCACTTTTACTGCAAATGGGATTGGTAACAATGCAGCGTAGGTATTCATTCCCTGCCTTAGATGGTTTGTAATTATAAAGTATGGCTTGGTTTTGTGAGGGTATGTTTGCCCAAGTGTTGCCATTGGTGCTGAGTTGCCAACGGTATTGCAAACTATCTGCAACAGCGTTTAAACCAGTATAATCTATGGTGTTATTGGCGCAGATACTGGTGTCTTTTGGGTCTTTTAAAACCACGGGAATTTTAGGTTTTTGTATTTCATACGGCCCAATATCTACAGTATTATTGGCTATGCGGGTATTGCCATCTGCATCTTTTGCTGGAAAGGTATAGCCGCTTATGGTATTGGTGCCAGCATTAAATGTGTTGCTAAGCACAGAGCATGTATTCACAGGTCTCCAGTCTGCCTTGCTGGCATCATAAGTAGGTCCTGCACCCACTGTGGGATTTACAAATTGTGGTGCAGCTTCAATAACATTGGAGTAATTGGTAATAACCCCAGATTTTAAATTGGTAATGGATGATTTGCCACCTTCTAAAATGCAATTGGTGAGTTGAAGTTCACCTGGTACACTTTCATAATCGACATCTATATTCTTTATTATACCATTTGCGTTTCTATTGCCTGAGATAATAGAATTATAAACTATAACCTTGTTAAAATCTGAGACCCAAATTCCAGAGGCGGCGCTATCCGCAGCTGCATCTTTTTTAGGGGGCATATTATTCACAATTGCTGAATTTTTAACGGTAACTTGGGATTCAAACAAACCAATCCCATTTTTGTTATTAGCTATAATAGAATTCTCTATATCTACATTAGTTACTTCAATATCTATTTCCAATCTATCTGAATTACGGTATTGCAAATTTTTAATTGTGCCATTCATTGGATTGTTATTTCGATTATTTCCAATAAAAAGTTGGCCGGAATTTTTAATAAGAATGGATTCTAGATTCCATGTGCTGCCTGCATTGGGTAAAGTATTTCCAAAATTCGATATCACAATAGATCCTGAGCATGAATCTATTCTACTATTGCGGACTGTATATCCTGCACCGTCCTGGATTTGCAGCGCAAGTCGATTGTTGATAAAGTTACAATTGTCAATTATTGAATTCTTTGTACTTCCTGATAAATATATACCAGCAGCTCCTGTATTTCCTGTTATTGGACCATTATTTCTAAAATCACAATCACTAACTACGCTTAAGCTATCTGTCGCTGACAACGCACCTGCAGACCCAAAAAAACCTGAAATAGGTTTATTCGAAAGGTTGCCTATAAACCAGCAATTTTTTAGATTTAACCGGCATCGATAAAACTGGAACCCTGAAGTCGGTCCAGTAAAAATATTCGCGTCCTTATTTATTCCTTCATTACTTGCCAACCTACAGTTGTAAATTAAAAAAGCAGAATATTTGAAATTACCAGCCGGTGCATTAAAGCTCCTATTTTTAGTAAAATAACAATTTGAAATTCTCACTTTTCTAGCCGTGTCTATTGATAGGGCGCTGCCTGTTGCTGGCACAGAGCCAGTAGTTTGCAAGCCCCTATACTCAAATTTGCAGTGGTCGAAGAGTGTGCTGTCGTTGGTGCTGGCTTGTTTGTGTACCCAAAGGCCTGTCCAGCCGGTAGTTTTGTTTTTAGCGGTAAAGACAACAGTATCATTGGCTTTGCCCAAGGCTTGTATTACACCCCAAACATCCATTTTATAATCTCCTTGAAACTCTACGGTGACCCCTTGGGTAATGCTGAGTTTTTGCCCGGCAGGTACAAACACATTGCCGCTAACCTTGTATGGCGAGCCGCTTTTTTGCCAGGTACCTGAGATAGCACCCGCTGATATTGTAGTCTGGCTGTGGAGGTTACTCTGAATTAATATGAATATTAATGTGTAAAGTAGTTTCATAGTTTTTAAGTGCAATTTAAGAGAATTTTTATAGTTTACAATAAAATTGTAGTTAATCGGATTTGAAATACGTATATTAAACAACAGAATTTAATACGAATAATAGTGCCTTAATGACATTGGAAAAAGGACTTGTAGATTCACAAAACAGTTAAATCGTTTTAAAAATAATTACTTATGTGGGATAAGTAAAAAAGTTAAAATTCAAATAGATTTAGGGAGTTGTTATATTAAAAATCACTAATACTTAGAAGGTATTTTTTGACTTTTTCATACTCAGATGCATTTAAATATTCTTTTTGCCATTTATTTAACTTATTTTTAAATAATAATAATATATGATCCTTTTTATTTGGCTTTAGTGATTCAAATATCCTGTTTTCAATATTTCTATACATAAAATTGGACAAAGTGATTTTAAAACAACTTATTGGATGTTTAATTAAAGTATTACTATCTCTTAAGTCTTCGCTTGATGACCTCCAATGGCTGTCTATAAAGATATGAATATCATGTTTAAAATTACCTTTGTTTACCTTTTTTGAAATGACATGGAAAGCTCCAATACTTTTATAGTCTACAATTATGAATTCTAAATTTGAGTCGTTTACTTCGTAGTTAAAAGGCAAATATCCATTAGAAATTCTATTGACCATATCTTCGACTAAAAGTTGAGACCTCCTTTCTCCCTCGTTTTTTAATTCCAAGATTTTGTTCGAATTTGGTTTGCATCCAAATAATAGTAAAAATATCAAAATCTTTTTCATTTTTGATATAAATAATAATCTTGCCCTGATGGTACTCTAATACTATCGTAATAGTCTGTCCAATAAATTACAAAACCATATTCGCTTACAATTAAGGCAATTGAACCTCTTTTATCTTCTTCCTGCGCATTTTGCCAACTTCGGTAATTCGCATTTTCCCAACTTGGGCCCTTAGCAAAATCAGGACTAAGTAGTCGTTTCTCATAATCTGCCCACGTTTTTTTACCTGACATCACATCTTCTATTGTAGGTTCATTTAAATATAAAAGTTTTCTTAGAGCACTTCCATCTGATGTAACCCCACCATTTAGGTTATCAGATGGATGAACATGCCCCCAGCCCAATGCATTAATTAATGCTTGAGTTGCTAATTTATTATCCCCAGCATATGTTTCAAATACCGCACCCGAAAAGTCCATTATTTTTACAGTGCCCCCCGGGTCCATTGCTAATTCAGTTAAATGTATAATTTTATTTTCATCAGTAGTAAATAAGAATGCAATTTCCTTTTGAGGTTTATAATTATTCGCTTTGGCGCTTATGGTTTTCATTTCCTGTTCAGTTTCTTTAGTAATCCGGCCTATTAGTCCATTTGACAATGTTTTGTACCTCAAATACATTTCAAATGTATTTGAAAACATTTCTAATTTGGGGTCTCTAAACACTCTAGCAGTTTCATTTAATTCTTCAAGGTCGTCAATGCCTTGAGATATGAATTGTTTTACAATATCTAAATAACTATCGTTTGCTATTATTACTTCTCTCTCCAAACCATCGTTTATTGTATACATTAATTCACCTTTCTCATTTCGAAAATCTGTAGTATCACCATATTTATCTGTCCCCGCAATTGGATTATTCCCAAAACAAGAATACACTGAAAAATAAACAGTACTTCTAGGATCCACATTCCACCTTCTTCCTAATTTCCCATCATACATCCAAAATTCTGCGCTGCTCATACCATCGCCTAACTCAGGTTCTTTTTCTTGGGTATTAATGGCATACCTATACCTACTTACTTTCCACTCCCTGCCGGGTAAGCTGCTTCCGAACGGAAAATAATCCTGTACACTTTGTACAAATGGCTGAAAATAATCTGCCAAAGTTGTACCACCTGCATCTACCGCCAAATGGCGGTCTGATACGGTTACCGCTATGTTTCCTAAATGATTGCTCAATTCGTAGCGCTTATACCCGCGGGTAATGCCCCTGCCGTTTAACAAATTCCAATTGCCACCCCAAGCATAATCATAGGGTGTAGCCAGGGTATTTACAGTTACTGCTTGCCAGGTGTAGTTGTCAAAACTTTGGTTGCTGTTGTAACCAGGGGTATTTAGCACTGCACTGTCCATAAGGCGGTTTAGCTCTGTATATCCCAAACGTGCAGCGCCATATAAATGTTGTTCAGCCAAGGTAAATGTGGCTATAGTATTTATAACTGCATGGGTAATGGCATGTTTGTTTTCATGCACCGCTTGGGTATAGGTGGCCATGGTATTGCCACTAGCATCACGAATATACCATGTGCGGCTCCATTTTTTCTCTTGTTCTCTGTTGCCCCCAGTTTGTGGTATTACTGTTTTGTTTATTCTTTGTCCACCAGGCCCATAGCCATATTCCAATTCTGGCTTGGTGCCCCCACTTCGGGTAATGCCTCTAATTTTACCATATACATTCCAAGCAATGTTTTGTATTTGTTCTCCTGCATCGGTGATTAAATTACCTGTTTCATCATAAGTATAGTTGCCCGCTGATTGTGTTTCTAAATCCTCTGTATAAGGTGTGCTTACAGCATCCTGAACCCTGCCAAGTCTATTGTGCACCAAGTGGTTGTTTACATCATAAGTATAGCTGTAGCTCAAATCATCCATGGTGCCAATTGGCGCAACACCCGGTGGTAAATAGGATTGGTTGGCTATGCGTTTTAGATGTGTGATGTTCCCCATTGCATCGTAGTTATAATCTGTAAAATACCTTTCTGTGCCATCCAGAGGTGCTGAAGAGCCATCCCACTGATTACTGGCATAATTTAGGTTATCAAAGGTACGCATTTCTTTTATTCTGTTCAACTGGTCATAACGGTATACAAATCCCAAAGTATGGCTTTGTATGTTTCGCGTTTTGTATTGGTTTACATCGGGCAAACTGGTGAGCATGCTGCGTATATTTCCATTAAACAAATCTTTTAAATATGGATGTATATCTCCTCCTGTAGTCTGAGGCAATATCTGACTGTTGTTTACAGAATTGAAGTCTCCTTCGTAATAATCCAATCCAAAGGCAAAGGCATCTTTGGCTACATCGGTGTGTAGATTGGATGTTAGGGTGTAATCACCATCCCTACCCATATCTTTATTCTTTTCTAAAGATGGTCCATTCACCGATTTCAACCAGCCATGCATTGTATAGGCATAATCCAATCCCTGAACTTTCAATTCACCCAACTCGGTACGCATAAGCGGGCCATGTAAGTAATAATAGTATTTGGCGTCTTGTTCCCAATGCGCATCGTCTCTGCTGGTAAATACCCGTGTAAGTCGGTTATCCAAATCATACAAATATTTGTGGTATAAGGCATCTTGGCTTCCGGGTTGGTATTCCACTCGGTGCACATTTCCACTGAGCAAGTCGTATTTGTATTTCATTCGGAAAAACTGTCGGTTAAACCTGCTCAGATATGGAATATCCTGAACAAGGGTGAAGACATTTCCGTGTATATCATAGGTGTAATGTGTTGCAGAACTATATCCGTTTAGTGCTGTGCTGCCTGATGCCATATTGGTTATCAATCCCATTCCACCACCGCTGCCTATAGGCAAAGTTTCATACAGATACGTACTGGCAACCCTCGTGCGCAAGTTGTCCTGAGCTGCACCATCAAATGCAGCTGTGAGTGCAGTTTGGTTTTGAACCCATGAGGGAATGTCATAAATAGACAAAGTTACTTCCTTGAAATCTGCATTGGTTGTATAATTGTCAAAAAAAGTACTTAAGTCAGTCGGATTTGCAGCCTTCTCAGCATTGATAGTTCTACCACCAGTAGGTGTGTATTCTCCAACTTCGGCTATCCTTCCCAAGTTATCAAAACGGGTATAGCTATATCTTTTGGCTGTGGCAGAAGCGGCTTGTTTGCTGTTTTGGCTAACAACAATCCTACCCAGAATGTCATAGTAAAATTCAGAAACTCCGGCATCAGGTGTTTTTTGCCAAGCCGCTTGGCTTAGGGTATTAAATTCATAATTTGTTACAAGCCAGTGCCCTGTAACTGCTTTGGGGTTTGAATTGTTGCTCCTATGTGCAACGGCTGTAGCGTGGCGGTTGTCGCACATGCTTTGCCTTTGCGAAGCAAAAATATTTCTGTCATCTATATCAATGCCTTCAGGTGGTACAGTTTTAATGAGTTGTCCTGCTTGGTCGTAATAGTAAAGTGTGTAGTGGTATTGCAAATGAGGCACCACCATAGTAGTGTGTTCTACAGCCTGCATACATTTGTTTTTATACAAACGGTCAAATTCGGAGGCTTTATCAGCAATATATTTGCTATAGCCCATAATGGCATTGTTAAATGCAAATTCTATCAATTCTTGGCTACAGCTGTCGGTAATGGGAACATCGCGTAAAAATGGTTTGTTGCACAACCTTAAGCACGAAGTGTTGCAGGCCACTTTTTTCGCCAACTTCCCTTTGGGTTTGATAATGCGGCCAATTTGTTTCACGCTTTTAAAACATCTCTGTGGATTACCATTTACATCCAACCAACAACTTTTACCAGTTACTGAACTCCAATACTTTTTTGGTACCTCCTGTGTAACCCATAAATAGAAATAATCCCTTCTCTCACAATTGGGCACCCGCTTCAATTTAATTGAGTCTACTGAATATATTCTACTGTAATTGTACCAATCTTCTCCGCGATCATAGCCAATTTGGAATCTAAAATCATAGCCATGGGCATCGTCTACACTTACCCGCATATCTGGCATTAAATATTTTAAATGAAAATAACGCAAGTAGGCTTCGTTTGTATAACCCTCATACCATTTACTCTGATAAAATTCTTTAATATTACGTCCTTGGGTGCCAGATTTGATTAGCATCCAATTGTTAGAATGAAGTTTATGAGCATATGGATTATAATATGGATTAGTCCCTGAATTATTAAATTCCCTATTGCTCGAAATCGCATTTAAAAACTTTCTCATTGCCCATAAATATTCTCGTTTTTCACCCCAACAACTATCACAACTTCCATCTTCGGCGCAGAACATTAG
>JADYZD010000269.1 GCA_020853295.1 Bacteroidia bacterium
AATGACTACCTTTAACTCTGCGGGTAAAGGTGGTAAAGAAGGGGTAAAACAAGAAAAAGGAGTTACTGTAGAGTTTTCCAATTCTACTGTACAAACCATTGAGTTAAGCCTTAAATCCACCGTTTTTTCAGATAAATAATCATGCAATTTCAAACTATACTTCAAGCTGGCTCAAAAGGAGCTGGAATGGATTTTCTGCCACTAATTTTGATCTTAGGGGTATTCTTCCTTTTCATCATCTTGCCCCAAATGCGCAAACAAAAAAAGGCAAAAGCCTATTTAACCATGCTTAAAAAAGGGGATTTCATTATTACCACTGGTGGCTTACACGGAAAAATCGTTTCTATTGGCGAAACCCATATTGTGATTGAATTTGAAGAAGGCCGCGCTAAGGTTGAAAAAAATGCCATAAGCATGGAAATGACCATGGCCGCTTATAAGCCTAAAGAGGAAGTACCTGCTCCTTAATTATACCCAATTGTGATGTTGCGCATAGGAATTACCGGCGGTATTGGAAGCGGTAAAACCACTGTGTGCGATATGTTTGCCCTAATGGAGGTGCCTGTATACAATGCAGATGCTGAAACTAAGGCCATGTACAATTCACATCCAGAATTGCGCCAAAAGCTAATAGCATTGTTTGGTGAAACCATTTATTCAGGCCCAGAATTGAACCGCGCAAAGTTGGGCGAATTGGTATTTTCTGATAAAGAAAAACTTGCCCAATTAAATGCCATTGTGCACCCTATGGTTTTTGATCATTATGAGAACTGGTGTAAGCAGCATGCTGATAAACCATATACCATAAAGGAAGCCGCAATGATGTTTGAAAGTGGCAGCTACAAACACCTTCATTTTGTTGTGGGTGTAATTGCACCCATGTCAGTTAGAATTCAACGTGTGATGCATAGAGACAGCTTAACCGAAGAAGCCGTAAAACTGCGAATTCAAAATCAAATGCACCAAGATAAGCTTCAGAACCTTTGCGATTTTACCATTGAGAATGATGGCAGGCAAAGCGTGCTCAAGCAAGTAATAAAACTACATGCCAAGTTTATAAAAATGGCAGAAAGTGGAATTGCACACGAATTTAAGAAAGCTGTAAAGCTGTGATTTAGGAGCTGTTTGCGAATGCAAACAGCTCCTAAATTATTAAATATCTTTGTATTTTACATCGATAAATTCACCTTCAGTAACTTTCACTGTGCCCTTAGAACCAGTTTGGTTAATAATGAAGGTGCCAGATATCAGCTTGCTTGTAGTGTCGTATTTGGTAATGTTCAATTCGTAGGTTATGGTATAGTCAGTTAATGCCTGTACCAAGTTGTAAAAATCAAACCTTTTTACATACAAACCACCAAAGTAGGCATCAGAAGTACCTGTTACCATGCCTAATTTGCCTTTTTTTACTTTCACATAAAAGTGTATCCCTGAAGTATCGTTTTTGTCGTGGATACCAGAAAGTTGAAGCGTGTCGCCTTCAAATTCTGCGGTAGTATAATTCTCAGCATTGCCATCAATAATCAAACGGCTTGAGGCTGGTCCACTTTGCCATGCTGTGCCATTGATTTTGCAAAACAACACGCCTGTTGGTTTAACTACTACCTCTGTTTTCTTTTTGCATGCAGCAAAAGATAAAAACGAAATGGCTGTAAAAGCCAAAATTGAATGTGATATTTTCATAGTATTGGGTTTTATTTTCCTTTAAAAGCGGCTTTCCGTTTGTTTAAAAATGCATCTGTGCCTTCTTTGAAGTCATCCGTACCAAAGGCATCTCCAAACTCATAAATCTCTCTTTGCATCCCATTCACATTAGGACGGAAATAGTCGTTAACGCAATTTAAAACTTTTTTCAATGCAACTGGACTTTTGGTTGCAATTTTTTCAATAATTTCTTTGGACTTGGCATATAATTCTTCCATGGGCACAACATGATTCACCAGCCCAATCCTTAGGGCATGGTTGGCATCAATTGCATCGCCGGTTAACAACATTTCTATTGCCGCACCTTTACCTACAAGCTGCACCAGCCTTTGGGTACCACCATAACCTGGAGGAACACCAAGGCTTACTTCGGGCTGTCCAAACTTAGCATTTTCAGAAGCCACCCGAATATGGCAAGCCATGGCCAGTTCACAGCCACCACCAAGGGCAAAGCCATTAACCGCTGCAATTACGGGTTTAGGACCATTTTCAATGGTGTTCATTACTTCATGTCCTGCAGCACTCATTCTTGTGCCCTCTTCTTCAGAAAAATTAACAAACTCGCTAATGTCTGCCCCAGCAGCAAAGGCTTTAGGCCCGGCGCCAGTAATCACAATGCCTTTTAATCCATTTATATTATGCGCATGTTCCACAGCCATCTTTATTTCCTGTAAAGTGTCTATGGTTAGTGCATTTAATTTTGATTCGCGATTTATGGTAATGACCATAATGCCTTCTCTGTTCTCAGTAAGGATGTTTTTATATGAAGCCACTTGATTCATTTATTTCTAATTAAAAAGGTCGGTGAGTATCAACCCATTGAGTAATGTATGCTGCTATGTCTCCAGTTGCAGTGCCAGGAGGGAAAAGCTTAGCCACTCCCAGTTGGTTCAGTTTTTCGGCATCAGCATCGGGTATAATGCCACCGCCGGTGAGCAACACATCTGTTAAACCCGCGGTTTTCATCAATTCCAAAATGCGCGGAAAAACAGAATTGTGTGCTCCTGAAAGAATGCTAATCCCTATCGCATCTGCATCTTCCTGCAGTGCTGTTTGTACCACCATTTCAGGGGTTTGTCTAAGTCCAGTATAAATCACTTCCATGCCTGCATCTCTAAGGGCAGAAGCGATAACTTTTGCGCCCCTGTCGTGCCCATCTAGGCCCACCTTGGCAACTACTATTCTTACAGGTCTGCTGCGTTTGGTGGCTTCTGTACTCTGTGGTTCGGTAATCATGGAAATGCAAAGTTCGCAATTATTTGCTTTATTGGTTAAAAAAAATAAGCCCCTTACTCCTTTTGCAAACTAAGTGGAACTGGTAGGTAAAATTTCCGCTTTTCATAGCTGATTTATTCCATAGCACTGGCCAAAAAATCATTAAGCTTTTTGGCAACACTTTCCAATTCCAACAGATATTCTGGCAACTTTTCAGAAACACATATTTCTTTAGGTATTTCGTGTTTTACATAAAACTGTGTGTTGTAAATAAGCGGTTGTATCTCGCCAGCACTGCGAAGTTCAGCGTCTATTCTTTTGTTTTTTTCACCCTGAATTTCTCCAAAAGTGCTTACAAATTGTTTAGCTTTTATAATGGAATTAAATTCCGAAATGTTGTTTGCAATGGCATTTCTTATTTTTGCCAAGGCTGGTTTTTCGGGCATATAAACCCCAGAATAAAATGCGTTTTCTCCTGGGCCCAATTCGAAATAAAAGCCGGTTGTACCCATTTCTTTTCTGCCATTTGGCGAAATAAGTGCACTTCTATTCAATTTATATGGGGTTTTGTCTTTAGAGAATCTGATGTCTTTATTGATTCGAAAAATTACATCTTTGGGCCTTAATTCGGTATATGCTTTATTATTTACAGCACATTTATTTAATAACAATTCACATAAATTTTCAAAAGGTATTTTCACTTCTTTTTCATAAATACTTCTATGCTCATCAAACCATTCCTTGTGGTTGTTGGCGGCCAATTTTTTAAAAAAAGAATAGAATTCTTCAGATATGAACGCTTTCATTATTGGGCAATTTAATGCAATTATTTTTATAAACAGGAATATTTATGCTGGTATTTAATTTAAGACAAACATCCAAATCACTCTCCACATGTAAGGTTTTAAATCGCTGAACATGTGATGCTTTTTGCAAATAGTCTGCAATATTTGGCTTGGCAAATTCATACAAATCCCTAGCAATCATTACCGCATCTCCACCGGCTTCAAATTGGTGTTTAATTCTGTCTGCCAGAGCTCCAGCAAATAAGGTGTCTTCTATGTTCACTTTGTCTTTCCAACCTGCACAAAACAAAATTGTATCCAAATTGTCTGTCAACAGTTTTTGCGCCAAAGCATCAATATTTAAAAACGATCCGATGTAGACATTTGCGGCTGCATGGCTGAGTTGTAAAGCCCTTGTTCCATTGGTGGTAGTAAAGGCAATTTTCTTGCCTGCCACCCTGTTTTGGGTGAATTCCTGGGGTGAATTTCCAAATTCAAAACCTGGAACTGTATTGCCATTTCTTTCAGCGGCTGCCAAGTAACCTGTTTTTCTTAATGTTTCTGCCTCCTCAGGTGTAGCAACTGGTGCCATTTCTGCCGCACCATTTTCAAACGCTACACAAATGGTAGTGGTAGCCCTAAGGATATCAATTACAACTACATTTTTCTTTTCTATGCCCTCGTTGTACAACTCAAAAAGTGCAGGGGTGAGCAAAGTTTCTACTACCGGTTTTTTCATTTATTGGCATTTACTGCAGTCATGGTTTGACCTGGACCTATGGTTACAAACATTTTAATGGCATCAACAGATCTTATAATTCCGTTTTGTATCGCTTCTATTTCTTCGGTTTTCCAGGTGCCCAACACATATTCTACCTGTTTCCCCGGAAAAAAATCATTGCCCACACCAAATCTAAGGCGCGGGTAGTTTTGAGAATTTAAGGATGAATCTATACTTTTTAATCCATTGTGTCCGCCGTCACTTCCCTTTAATTTTAGGCGCAACTTGCCTGATGGCAATGCAATGTCATCGGTAACCACAACCAAATGATCGGGTTTTATTTTTTCCAATTGCATCCAATGCGAAACGGCTTTGCCGCTTAAATTCATGTAGGTTTGCGGTTTAATGAGCATTAAAATTCTGCTTTTAAAAAGCACTTTACATACCATCACATTTTTACCGGTTTCCCAAGTTCCGCCCAAATCGGCAGCCAATTGATCGAGTACTTTAAATCCTATATTGTGTCGGGTATTTTCATACTCACTTCCAGGATTGCCAAGGCCTGCAATCAAATATTTCATTAGTGATTCGGGTCGTTTAAATGATAGTTTTGAGGCAAAACAATATTGTAGTGCCCCTTTTGATCTACCCAATATCCTGGAGCAATTCTTTTTTCTTCAAAAAACAAATACGCCTCTTCAATATTTTGCCAAAATTTAATCAATTGTGGTTTGTGGCTGTAGTTCATTTTTAAATAGTTCCAGTTCTTTTTGTCAAATCTGCACGGAAAAATATCAATTGGAATTTTTGAGTTTTTGCCTTGATGGCTTTGTGCCAAAACAGTGATCCAATAAATTTCATCAATCGTGCTATCCGTCATTGGCAAACAACCAACACTGGCACAACCGCCGTGCATATAAATTTCATTTCCCGGGTTTTCTTTATCGCCCAAAACCATATCACTTTCATTGGGATATGCTATTTTCATGCTTAAGTGGTAGTTAGAACTGGGGTTGTAACGTTCTATGTAGTACAAGCCCTCTGGTACCTGCATGTCGCCAAATTTTCTTTTTGGTCCCAAATCACCACTGCCTTTACAAATTTTATAGGTTTTTATTAGGCGGTATGTGCCATTGCTGCTATCCGAACCCCACAATTCAAGTTCATCTTCCAGCTTAAAAGACCTCCAATAAATGTAGCGGGGCTCCACAAGACCACTGTCTTTAAAAAGTTTTTTAACCGCAACATCGGCATTGTTTTTTGCAATCCTAACCCTTTCAAAGGCAAGTTGTTGTTCGGCAAATGTTTGTGCACCTGCTGTGGAAGCACATAAAAAAAGCCCAAATAGAATCCAATATCTCATTTTATTCGTTCGCAAAATTAATCTTTAACTGAAGAATTCCATGCCGGATAAACAGCAGCTGAAATTCCGAGTGCTGAGCCTAGGGCTGCTACAATTGCCACATCGGTCCACCTTAGTTCCACTGGGTAGGCAGATACAAAGGTAGAATTGGTGGTAACAAACCCATACTTCTGTTGCAACAATACTACCAGAATCCCTACCAAAATACCCGCCATGGTGCCGATTAATGCCACCATTACACCTTCATTAAAAAAAAGCTGCCTCAATTTGGCGCGAGACATGCCCACAGCCTGCAGCAATTGTATATCATTCTTTTTTTCCAGTACCAACATACTCAGTGAACCTACTAGGTTAAACGAAATAATAAGCAATACAAATGCCATAAGTGCAAATGCTACCCATTTCTCCGTATTAAACATTTTATATACTGCCTGGTTTTGTTGCCGCCTGTCACGAACATCAAATCCAGTGCCCAATTGGGTTCTAACGATTTTTGAAACAGTGCCAACATCAGCATTGCTGTTAAGTTTTACTTCAATTCCAGAAACCATACCTTCTCTTTCAAACAAGCCTTGGGCAAATTCCAGGTCGGTAATCATCAGTTTTTGGTCCATTTCATCACCTGGGCGAATAACCGCCGTAATGCGCACAGCCTCTTCCATCATGTCCATTTGGGTAACCCCGCTATTTTCTCGTGATGGGGAAAGCACATTCACCACCCTAGATTCAGAACCCAAATTCAGTTTGTAATACAATCCTTCGGCCATCCATGCCCTGGGTCCGCCTACATCTCGCAATTTTTGTTCACCAACAATAATTAGGCTATCGGTTTTTACCACTTTTAAAAAGTTGGAGCTTACGCCTTTTACCAACCCCACCACCTGGTTCTCGCCATTTTGGATTACTGCATTTTCTTCAAGCGAATACGCTACTTGTTCTACCCCTTTAATTTTGGTCAATTTAACCACAGTGGCGGAATCAAATTCAAACACTTTTCCTTTGTTCGCTGTGATTTTTATATCGGGGTAATATGTGTCATACACTTTGAAAATGACTTTTTCAAAACCATTCAATGCAGACATAAGGGAGATCAATGCAAAGGCACCTACAGCATAACCCAGCATGCTTATAGCAGTAATAATATTTATTGCAGAGGGGTTTTTCTTGGAAAAGAAATACCTGCGGGC
>JADYZD010000270.1 GCA_020853295.1 Bacteroidia bacterium
ACAAAGCAAAAGCCTGGAATACAACGAAAAAGCCAACACACTTAGCAATATTGAAAAGCCGGCAAAAGGCGAAGCTTCCGGACCTGGTCGTTCTGCACCAGCGGCGGCGGCTCCTGCCCCTGCCCCAGCTGGGAAATAATGCAAATCTGTTGCCTAATTTATTAGATCTTACTCCACAGACCAATTTCATCGAACAAAATTTTCGGCCTAGTCCGACTTTGCGATATGAACCTAAATACGCAGTTTGTATTTGAAAAAAAGACCAAAACTCTGCTCATTAGCGGGATGATTTTGGGTGCAGTGTGCCTTGGGCTCACGTTCTTTAACGACGATGAGTATCACACACGATTTTGGACCAACTGGTTGCACAATGCTGTTTACTTTACAGGCATTGCCTTTATGTCCATGTTCTTTCTCTCCGCACAGATCACCGCTTTTGCGGGTTGGAACTCTGTCGTAAGACGTGTTTGGGAAGCCATGAGCCAATTTATGTGGGTCGGGTTAATCCTGATGGGCGTTCTGGTATTAGGCGTATGGGGCCATTTCCATCACCTGTATCACTGGAACAGCACAGATATAAACATTACTGATCCAGAAGCTCCCCATTATGATCGAGTGCTAGCGGGTAAAAAAGGATTTTTGAATCCTATTTGGTACACCGTAGGTACAGTAGGTTTTCTGCTGATTTGGTATTACTGGGCCAAAAATCTGCGCCAGGCTTCTGTAGATCAAGATACTATGGAAACCAGCGAGTTTAAATATTACCGCAAACAACGCAAATGGGCGGCTTCATTTCTCCCATTAGGTGGCTTTTTAAGCACCGTATTTTTGTGGCAATCGATTATGTCAGTTGACCCGCATTGGTATAGCACCATGTTTGCATGGTATTCTATGGTTTCGATGTGGCTTGGAGCTATTTCACTAACGGTAATGTTGATTATTTACCTGAAATCGCTGGGTTATCTGGAGTATGTGAACCAAAACCACCTGCACGATATTGGTAAATTCCTCTTTGGTATTTCGGTATTTTGGACCTACTTGTGGTTTGACCAATTTATGTTGATTTGGTACGCCAACAATGGTGAAGAAACCATTTATTTCAAAGAACGTATGGTGCATTACCCCGTACTTTTTTGGGGAAACTTGCTCTTGAACTTCGTTACGCCGTTCCTTATTTTGATGCGGAATGACACCAAAAGGAAGTTTGGTACGATGTTCTTTGTTGCACTTATTGTGTTTTTTGGTCACTGGTGGGATTATTTCTATATGATCAAGCCAGGTGCTCGAATTGCAGCACATGAAGCTAAAGAACTAGCAGAGGGCAAACATGGTGGCGATGCTCACAGTAGTGTTGCACCAAAAGCCGAAGAAAAAGAAGCACCCGTTTCAGCTGCTGAAAACCACGAAGTGGCAAAAGCTGAAGAAGGTCATGCCGCAGGTAACGCGGAACAACATTCAGAAGGAACGCACGCTGAAGCGCCTAAAGATTCTACAGGTGCTGAGATGCATGCTGATGCCCCAGCTGGTGGAACAGAGCAACCTGAACCTACTACAACAGAAGCAGAAACCCATGAAGCTCATGGCACTGCTGCTGCTGCGGAAGGCCATGAGGATGCACATGGAGATGCAGAACACCATCACGACGAATCCAAAGCTTTCAAATTGGGTTATACTATTCCAGGCTTAGAAGAAATTGGCGTTTTGATTGGATTTTTGAGTTTGTTTTTATTCTTCTTTTTCAATCAACTTTCAAAAGTTTCGCTTGTTCCTATGAAGGATCCGTATCTTGAAGAAAGTCTCCATCATGATACAGGAGCGCTTATTGAAGGTGAAGGTGGCGGACACGCACATCATTGAAAAAAAAATGGTTGTAATGGAGGAGGTGGGTTTTAAAGGTTGACGCCCTCTTCACTACAACATTGAACCATTTCTTCCTTTTTAACCTCTTTCGTTAAAGAAACATATAGCAATGACTTCGCTAATCGTACTACTCTGCATCATTCTGATCACCATCGTATTGGTGCAAATCGGAAAAGTTTATGAACTAGCCAACACCATTAAGGGTGAACAGCAGGTGCTGCGAGACAACAGCAAGTGGAATGGCTGGCTATCTCTGGGCTTTCTAGTCATTTTTCTAGTCGGTGTATTTTGGTCGGCTTGGGATTATAAAAATGTAATGTTTGGCTATGGCCCCCATGAATCTGCTTCAGAACACGGTAAACTTCTGGATGGAATTTTCTTTGTCACACTAGTACTTACGGGTATCGTTTTTGTTTTGACCCATATTGCACTGTTTTGGTTTGCATACAAATACCGATATCAGGAAGGACGTAAGGCAAAGTTTATTCCGCATGACAACCGTTTGGAAATTTGGTGGACGGCAATTCCAGCCGTTGTAATGACCATTTTAGTTGTTCGCGGGCTTAATGCTTGGAACACGGTTATGGCAGATGTGAAAGAAGGAGAGGACTACATGGAAATTGAAGCTACTGCCCAGCAATTTGGCTGGACGCTTCGTTACCCTGGTGCTGATGGAAAAATTGGTACGCGTGATTATAAAAAGACTACAGGGGCAAATACGCTCGGAATGGATTTTACGGATCCTAAATCCTGGGACGACTTTATTCCGGGACAAGAGTTTTATTTGCCGATAGGGAAAAAAGTACGGGTACGGATTCTTGCAAAGGATGTTTTGCACAATTTCTACCTCCCACAATTCCGCGTAAAAATGGACGCAGTACCAGGCTTGCCTACGTACTTTGTGTTTACTCCAACCAAAACCACTGCTGATTATAGAAACGAACTTCGCAAGTATCCAGAATATAATGAGCCCTTTGATCCAGCGGATCCAAACGGCCCTAAACGTTGGGAGAAATTTGACTACGAGTTGGCTTGTGCAGAACTCTGCGGGAAAGGACACTATTCTATGCGTCGGGTACTCAAGGTAGTTTCTCAGGAAGAATATGATGCTTGGGTAAAACAACAGAAATCTTTCTATCTCTCAGAAATGAGAGGCAAGGCTGAAGATCCCAATAAAGATAAGGTATTGGATATTGAGGTTCGGGAGCGTGCTAAAGAGTTTGGGGAAACGATTAAAAAGGCAGTTGAATCTACCACTGCTACAGACAAAACCCTGACGCTCCAATACATCAATTTCGAAACAGGATCTGCTACCCTTACTGCAAACAGTAAGTATGAACTGGATAATTTAGTTTCTGGTTTGAATGCCTTCCCTGCGATTAGTATAGAAGTAGCGGGCCACACAGATAATGTTGGAGATCCTGCTCAAAATCTTTCACTTTCGAGTTCGCGTGCAGCTTCAGTAGTAAAGTATCTGGTGGATCGTGGAATTTCAACGGCTCGCTTGAAACCACGAGGATACGGAGATACTAAGCCTGTTGCGCCCAATGACACCCCTGAAAACCTTGCCAAGAACCGTAGAACTGAATTTACCATACTGAACTAAATGAGCTCAATGGTAATGATGTGTAAGGCGTAAGTTTACGTAAATACACATTAGCCACATTGACCACATTTTTCAAATTGACCACAATAAAAAGAAAAATATGGCACACGTCAATACTGTCGCTGAAACATTGGAAGATAAGCTCACGCAAGAACTGGGCTATGATGATCATTTTCATGAGCATCACCATGGGGATAAGTATCAGTCGAATTTCCTAACCAAGTACATCTTCAGCACGGACCATAAGATGATTGGTCGTCAATTCCTGATTACAGGGATTTTTTGGGCCTTTATTGGTGCGGCGATGTCTATTGTATTCCGCCTTCAATTGGGTTTTCCGGAATCTGATATGGCTTGGCTCCGTCCGCTTTTGGGCAAATGGATTCAAGTGAACGAGGCTGGGATTGGTAAACTTGACCCTGAGTTTTATTACTCGCTTGTAACCATGCACGGTACTATTTTGGTGTTTTTTGTATTGACGGCTGGTTTGAGCGGAACCTTTGCGAATTTATTGATTCCATTGCAAATTGGTGCGCGGGATATGGCTTCACCTTTGCTCAATGCCTTTTCTTATTGGTTCTTTTTCTTGGCAGGTGTAGTTATGTTCCTGTCCCTTTTTCTGAGTACAGGCCCATTCTCGGGTGGTTGGACAGCTTATCCGCCACTTAGTGCCCTCCCGCAAGCTTCGGATGGCTCAGGTGCAGGTATGACTATGTGGATTGTTGCTATGGCATTATTTGTGGTCTCTTCTCTTTTAGGAGGGATTAACTACATTACAACTATTCTTAACCTGCGTACCAAAGGCATGAGCTTGTGGCGGATGCCTTTGCCGATGTGGGCGATTTTTGTAACAGCTATTCTGGGGGTGTTGTCGTTCCCAGTATTATTGTCTGGTGTTTTGTTGCTGATGTTTGACCGCAGCATGGGAACTTCCTTTTACTTGAGTGAAATTGTAGTAGGTGGTGAAATCCTTGATCGCATAGGAGGTAGTCCGATTTTGTTCCAGCACTTGTTCTGGTTCTTGGGTCACCCGGAAGTTTACATCATTATTCTTCCAGCCATGGGTATTGTATCGGAAGTGCTTTCCGTACATTCTCGTAAACCAATTTTTGGATACACCGCCATGGTATTTTCTATCCTTGCGATCGGCTTTTTGGCCTTTATCGTATGGGCGCATCATATGTTTATGGCTGGGGTGAATCCATTTATCTCCAATTTCTTTGTGATATTCACCCTGATCATTGCTGTACCATCAGCAGTGAAAGTATTTAACTGGATTGGTACCATTTACGGATCAAATTTCCGGTTTACTGCGGCAAGCCTCTTTGGGGTAGGTTTTGTATCAATGTTTATTTCTGGAGGCCTTACCGGTATTTTCTTAGGAAACTCGGCCATCGATATTCCTTTACATGATACCTATTTTGTAGTTGCCCACTTTCACATTGTGATGGGTGTAGCAGCCTTCTTTGGAATGTTTGCAGGTGTTTACCATTGGTTCCCTAAAATGTTTGGCCGTTTCATGAATGAGACCTTGGGCAAAATCCACTTCTGGGGTACTATGATTGGCGCATATGCCATTTTCTGGCCGATGCACTATACTGGTATGGCAGGTGTGCCACGTCGATATTATGATGGAGGCGCGTCTTTTGATGCTTTCCGCCACTTCCAAGACCTTAACCAATTCATTACAGTTGCGGCAATATTTGTGTTCTTCCTTCAGATTTTGTTTATCGTCAATTTCTTTTACTCCATTTTTAGCGGTAAAAAGATGACCACTAAAAACCCTTGGGGCGCGAACTCTTTGGAATGGACGACCCCAATCAATGCAGGGCATGGCAACTGGCCAGGTAATATCCCAACCGTTCAGCGCTGGGCTTACGACTATGCTAAAGGAGGCGAGGAGTTTATTCCACAATATGTACCCTTAAAAGAAGGGGAAAGTGACATGGGGGCGGGCCACTAATCTTGCTTAGATCAATATTCAGGAAATGGAGCGCAACGACGCAAAACAAATTTCGGTTTTTGAAGGCTTGAGGCAGGCAGTCACAGATTTTGGGCTGTTAGTCAAGTTTAAATTGACCCTTTTAGTTCTTTTCTCTGCGGTAATGTCCTATGCAATTGTTTGCGAGGGCGCTGTGAATTGGGGAGCTATGCTATTGTTAGCATTGGGTGGTTTTTTAGTTACGGGTGCTGCAAATGCACTAAATCAAGTACTTGAACGTGACTATGACCGGCTTATGCCAAGAACAGCCAACAGACCGGTGGTTACTGGGCGAATGAGTGTAAGCACAGCAGTACTAATTGCTGGAATCATGGCAATGTTTGGCATTTCGATGCTATCCATTTTCAATCCATTGACGGGTTTTTTAGGCACCTTATCTTTGATTAGTTATTCATTTGTATACACGCCGATGAAACGTTCGACCCCTTTGGCAGTGGTTGTTGGTGCTGTACCGGGCGCATTACCCCTGATTATCGGATGTGTTGCTTATGAAGGGTTTATTTCTCCAACAGCCTGGATGCTCTTTGGCTTACAGTTTTTATGGCAATTCCCCCATTTCTGGGCAGTAGCCTGGTTGGCGGATGAGGATTATAAAAAAGCAGGGTTCTATCTCCTGCCTTCTGGTAGTGGTGAAAAGGATCAAAGCACAGGTTTGCTTTCTTTTGCTTTTTGTGTGTTGTTGATCGGAAGTGCAGTGTTGAGTTATTTGCTTGGGTATGTCGGTGCGGTGGCAACAGTAGTGTTGGTTACACTCAATGCATATTGGGCATGGCATTGCTGGCAGCTGTTTAAAACCTGTGAAAGAACCGCCGCTCGAAAACAGATGTTCGTTTCTTTTGTACACTTGCCAATTTCTTTAATTGTGCTTTTGATGGACAGAATATGGTAATTCATTGTTTTTAACCCAATCACCAATTTACCAAATAAACAGAAAAAATGGCCGCACTAAGGCAAGAATATAACCAAAGCAAGATTCACCCACATAAGTTAGCCTTGTGGGTAGGCATTGGTTCGATTATCATGATGTTTGCTGCTTTTACAAGTGCTTATGTAGTGCGGCGAGCTGCGGGGAATTGGTTAGAATTTAAACTGCCGGACATTTTTATGGTAAATACGGTGGTGATTTTGTTGAGTAGTTTAACGATTCATCTGGCGTATTCGGGGTTTAAAAAAGGAAAAGAACAGCAATATAAAGGCATGTTAGCGGCGACGTTTGTATTGGGGCTTTTGTTTGTAGTGTTGCAATATAAAGGTTGGGAGGCTTTGACAGAAATGGGTGCGACGTTCACCGTGAATCCATCCAGTTCTTTTATTTTTGTCATTTCAGGGCTACATGCTGCCCACGTTTTGGGGGGTGTTGCTGCTTTGACAGTGGCTTTAACTTATGCATATGTATTGCCTTACAAACCAACTTTGAGGCGCAAGCAACGCTTTGAATTGGTGGTTCAATACTGGCATTTTGTAGACATCCTCTGGGTTTACCTGATGGTGTTCTTTATGATTCAATAGTCGAAAAAACTTAAGTCTAATAACAACTGACAATCATGGCAGATACATCTGTTTCACACGCACACGAGACGCACGAGCATGGCTCTGATGAGCAGCTTTGGGACGGCGGAAAGCCGCCCATGAAGGCCAGCTACGGCAAGTTGATGATGTGGTATTTTCTCGTGTCAGACGCATTCACCTTTGCAGGGTTCTTGATCGCTTACGGTACCATCCGTTTTAGCATGCCAACTTGGCCTGAGCCTGATTTTGTATTCGCATCTTTCCCATTTGTAAAAGCACACTGGCCTTTGGTATTTGTGACTTTTATGACCTTTGTACTTATTTTTAGTTCGGTAACCATGGTTCGGGCGGTACAAGAAGGGCATCGGGAGAACAAACGTGGTGTCGTGTTTTGGATGTTCCTGACCATATTAGGTGGAGCAACCTTCTTGGGCAGCCAAGCCTATGAATGGACGATGTTGATCAAATATGAAAACGTGTCCCTGTCGCGTAATCCATTTGGTCGGCACATCGCAGATGGGGTTTTAGTAGATGCTAACGGTAAAGAAATTGTAGAAAACGGGGCTCCAGTAGCGGTTAAAAAAGACGATTCCTATTTGCTTCATGGCCACGAACACAATGGCCAGATTGAGTTGGAGAATAAATACATCCGCTATACCTCGGGTGCGTATGCTGGTCAAACACACCAATTAGAGCAAGGCCCTAAAGCTTTTGGCGCCTTATTCTTCTTTATCACGGGTTTCCACGGTTTCCACGTGTTCTCAGGGGTTGTATTCCTATTGCTTATAATGGTTAATGCAATGAGTGGCTTGTATGCCGAACGACGCAATGGATATGAAATGGTAGAGAAAATAGGTCTATACTGGCACTTTGTGGATTTGGTATGGGTGTTTGTGTTCTTGGTTTTCTACCTTTTGTAATCCTATTTTTGTTTGGAATACACTCCAATAACGCTACTCTGCTTGAATTCAGTTTCACCAGGAATTATAAAGTGGTGAGCAAAAATTAAAATTCAACCTACCTGCTCAAGGCAGGACAAT
>JADYZD010000271.1 GCA_020853295.1 Bacteroidia bacterium
CGGTGGGTTTGGGTGCAAAATCCCAAGCTTTAATGATGTCATCCCAAATTTCTGGATGAAAAATAGAAACAATGGTTTTGCCTGGAATAAAACCACCTGAGAGCCTGTTGCTAAGGGTAATTGCACATTTATTTTCACCGAAATTACAGTAAAAATTGGTTCTAAAACCATGCCACCATCCTGAATGAAACATCCATGTTTCATCGAGTTCGGTACGTTTGCGCCAGCCTAAGGCATAAGCAGTGCCCCGTCTTGCATTGGGCCAGCGGGTTCTGAACATTTCATTTCTAATGGTTTCTGGGAACAATTTATTTTCAGAAATGCCTTTAAAAAAGCGGTATAAATCCCACACCGTACTTATGATGTTTTTATCGCCATAAGTACCATCTTGATAATGAGAAAGGTACACAGCTCCATTGCCGTAATGGCCTTTCACTTCTAGATTTTGAACACTGTCTGCTATGCTCATTACCCGCGTGTTTTTCATTCCCAAAACATGGAAAATATTTTTTTGTAAAAATTGGGGATATGGAATTCCACTTATTTTTTCGATGATACTTGCCATTAGAACAAAATTGGTGTTCGTGTACCTATGTCTTTGGCCAGGTACAAAATACATTTCCGGCTTGTATTTGGCCATGATTTCCAACAATTTTGAATTGTTCAATATTCCATCGAATGAGTCTTTATATTCATCGCAGAACCAAGTGTACTCTGGCAATCCGCTGCTGTGGCTGAGTAAATGTTCTATTGTAATTCCATAATAAGGCAATTGCGGAAAGTATTTTCTTAAAGAATCTGTAAGTTTAATTTTACCTTGACTGTACAAAATCATGGTTGCAGTGGCGCAAAAAGTTTTACTAATACTGGCAATTTGCATGGGCATTTCCGTATTCAATAATTTAGTGGAATCGGCAATTCCTACTGTCCATGTATAAATGCTGTCTTTGTTAGCCAAAAGCGTAACACCGCTATAATGTGTACGCAGGTGCAGTTGATCCCAATAATAGGCAAATCTGGCTTGTGTGGTGTTTGAAAATGGGATGGATTTTATTTCAAAAACCGCAGTAGAGGTTTGTTTGGGCTTGGTAACTTTTTTGCCGTTGTTTTGACAAGAGATAAAAATAATTGCGACAAATAGATAGCGGAAATTTGATACCAAGGTGGCTACGAATTATTAAAGGTATTTGTGAAATTGCCTTTTAAGAAAATGCAGATTCAATAATGGTGGATTGTTCTTTGTCATGCACTTTTTTATAACCAGTTGCCGGTGATGCAGAACTTTTACGGCCATGGTAAGTGAGTTTTACAGGAAAATCATATCGGTGTAAATGCAGCCAAGCACCTTGATTTTTTGATTCCTCTTGTACCCAACAAAATTCAGCATCTGCATATTTGCTAAAAATGTTGTCGAGCAGCCATGTAGGCAATGGATACAGTTGTTCTATGCGTACTATGGCAATATCTTTAACTTCATTGGAATCCTTGTATGCCAACAAATCATAATACATTTTGCCTGTGCACAACAATACTTTTCTTACTTTACCGGAAGTGTTGTTGTCGTCTATAACTTCTTGAAAACCACCTGTTGCTAAGTCGCCTATTGGGCTGGTGCATTTTGGGTGGCGCAATAAACTTTTTGGAGTCATAATTACCAATGGAATTTCAAATTCCCGCTTAAGCTGCCTGCGCAAGGCATGAAACAAACTCGCTGGTGTGCTGCAGTTGAGCACTTGCATGTTGTTGTTGGCACAGAGTTGTAAATACCTTTCCAGTCTTGCACTAGAATGCTCAGGGCCTTGGCCTTCGTAACCATGCGGCAACAACATTACCATGCCGCTGTATTTGCCCCATTTGGCTTCAGCGGAAGAAATAAATTGGTCAATTATAATTTGAGCCCCGTTAGAAAAATCACCAAATTGGGCTTCCCAAATTGTAAGGCCATTTGGCATAACGGAACTGTAGCCATATTCATATCCAAGTGCAGCATATTCACTTAGTAAGCTGTTATAAATCGAAAATTTGGCTTGGTTTTCGTTTAAATGTCTTAGGGGAACAAATTCGTCTTCACTATCTTCTTTCTTTACCACAGCGTGTCTGTGGCTGAAAGTGCCCCGTTCTACATCTTGTCCGGCCAAGCGGACTGGATGTCCTTCATCCAACAAGGTGGCATACGCCAACAATTCACCCATGGCCCAATCTAAGGTACCATCGCTTACCATTTTTTTGCGGTCTTCAAAAAGTTTTTGTACTTTTTTTATGGGCAATTTGGTATCGGGTATGCTGGTAATTTTATCTCCAAGTACTTTTAATTTTTCTAAGGAAACTGCAGTGTTGCTTGTAGTTTCAAAATCTTTGGCTACGGGTTTTCTATATCCTTCCCAATAATTTTTAGTGGTATTTAATTGAGGTTTAAAATCGCCTTTAGCTTCTTCAAATTTTTCTTGCAATAAATTTTTGAATTTAACTTCCATTTCTTGTGCGATTTCAGCATCAATTTCGCTGCGTTCGAGTAATTTATTTTTGTAAATTTCTCTGGGATTTTGATGTTGGTCGATGAGTTTGTACATGGCGGGCTGGGTAAACCGTGGCTCATCACCTTCATTATGTCCATATTTCCGGTATCCCAATAAATCGATAAATATATCGCTGCCAAATTCAAGTCGGTAAGCCATTGCCAATTTGATGGCATGAATTACGGCTTCAATATCATCGCCATTTACATGCAAAACTGGGCATAGCGTAACCTTGGCCACATCTGTGCAATAAGTGCTGGTGCGGGCGTCAAGATAATCGGTGGTAAAACCAATTTGATTGTTGGTTACAACATGGATGGTACCACCCACATTATAGCCTTCAAGGCCACTCATTTGTACCACTTCATAAATGATACCTTGTGCAGCTATTGCAGCATCTCCGTGTATGAGTATTGGACAAATTTTATCTTGTTCGCCAGCATATTTCGTTTCTAATTTTGCACGAACAATTCCTTTTACAACTGGGTTTACGGCTTCCAAGTGACTGGGGTTGTCGGCCAATCTTAAGTGCACCATTTTGCCACTTTTTGTGGAAATATCGGTACTGTAACCGAGATGGTATTTCACATCGCCTTCAAAGCTGTCATCAGATTGAAAAACCTTGCCTTCGAACTCAGAAAATATGGCTGAATATGTTTTATTGAAAATATTGGCCAAAACATTCAAGCGGCCTCGGTGAGCCATTCCGAGTACAAATTCTTCAACCCCCAGGCCAGCTCCATATTGGATAACTGCATCCAAGGCTGGTATGAGGCATTCCAATCCTTCTACTGAAAACCTTTTTTGACCGATGTATTTGGTATGGATGAAATTTTCAAATACTGTGGCCTGATTTAGTTTTTCAAGAAAATGGCGTTTTTCATCTACCGTAAGATCTGGAATATTTTTGGTTCCCTCAAAGCGCTGTTGCAGCCATTTGCGGCGGCGGGGCTCTCTGATATACATATATTCGCAACCAATACTTTGGCAATA
>JADYZD010000272.1 GCA_020853295.1 Bacteroidia bacterium
AGTGAATTGGGAATGACCCCAGATTTTACATCAATGGCAATCCCTTTTATTTTTTTTATGTTGCCTTCCGCCCTATAATAATTTGTTGTTGTGGTTTCTGTATTTCCCCTAGTTTCAGTTGATTCCGATACAATGAACTTCTGGCTGTTAGATACTATCCTGTTAGTTAGGTAATATGTACAGCCCAACATTCCTCCAGTAAAATTTCCAGAATGAGTGCCTGCCCGTAAATCCAGTTTATCATTCAACCACAACTGAGCATCCAAATTTAATTGCACAGCCAGTTCATCTCCATCTACCGGACTAATGCCCAATGCCAAATAAGGTTTAATGCTCAATTTTCGGAAGGTGTTCGATTGGTCTAGAATGGTGTAAGTGTTTTGTGCCTTTGTATAATTATTGCTGTTGCAAATAATAACCAAGGCAAGCAGAACAGATTTTTGCAATTTATTTTTCATATTGCAAAACTGAATGCTTTACAAAATCAAATCAATGGTCTAAAGTGACCAAAATGAATCAGTTAACCCATGGACTGTTTTCATTGGAGCCCAAATACACCTGTTTTAAGATAGTTTTACAATCCCCTTATACTCTTTGTGCAGTTTCTGCATAATATGGCTTTAAATTGCGCCTGGGATGCCTGTGAAATTACTCTTGGTTCTGGTTTTCTCTTTCATTTGCCATGCTCTGCATGCCCAACATTTTGTGCGCCGCGAATTGACTGCTGAATTGGAAATTCCTTGGGAAATACAATGCAGTAATGATGGGAATCTATGGATTTCAGAATCCCAAGGTAGAATTGTTAAAGTGAATCCCACCACTGGAATAGGAAAGCAAATATTTAAAGCCAAGGATTATAGCGATGCGCATCCTTCAGAAAAATCAACTTTATGCCATAAGCCATCGCCAGGAAGTGGCTGTTTGGGCCTGGCTTTGCACCCTGATTTTAATGTCGATAGTCCGTATGTATTCCGGTTGTATTCTTATTTGAAAAATCCATTGGGCACTCCTCAAACCAAGTTTAAAATTGTAAAAATA
Organism: Bacteroidia bacterium; assembly: GCA_020853295.1. Classification (GTDB taxonomy): domain Bacteria; phylum Bacteroidota; class Bacteroidia; order NS11-12g; family UBA955; genus JAGXTF01. Next base: position 1,039 of record JADYZD010000272.1, read on the forward strand.
GAACTGAATAAAAATAGAGATTCTGCAATTGCTGTTTGGGATTTGGTTTTGGATTTGCCCACTGGTTTTGACCATTTGGGTGGAAGGATTTTGGCAATCAAAGAAAAAGGAAATTACTATTTATTTGTTTCTACGGGCGATAATGGCACTGCTGATGATGGCTGCTATTCAAATCCTGCGTTAAACCCCAACAATCTTACCCAAGATCCGAATACTTTGAATGGCAAAATATTGCGTTATCACATCAATGGGTCCATTCCTAGCGACAATCCCATTGCGGGCAATCCTTTTTATACCCGTGGCCATAGAAACCCCCAAGGACTGATTTATAATGCACAATTTCAGTTGCTGTATAATGTGGAGCATGGAGATAAAACTGATGATGAAGTAAACCTCTTGCAAAAAGGAATGAATTACGGTTGGAAATCAGTAAGGGGATATCACAACGACAACAATCGGGCAGGAGAAGCGGAGGCTGTAAGCCAATATACTCCAAATCCCAATATTGCTGGAGACCAACTTGTGGAACCTATGTATGCATGGTGCCATTCTGCTCAGCCCATTTCAAGCTTCTACCTTGACTGGTGCACACCGGCACCATCCGATGGGGTGTTGTATTCCGGAAATTCCATGCCGTTTTTAAACAATTGTCTGCTCATTACCACCTTAAAAGATGGGGCAAATACCAATCAAGAAGTTCAGTGTATACGGCTTTCTTCAAATGGAAAATCAGTTGCCGAAATATCCAACAGCCGTCCCAATGTTTTTACCTTGTTTTCTGAAGATGGAATTGCAAATGGGCGGTTGAGGGACATTGCCATATCTCCCGACGGCAGTACAATTTATTTAATCAACAATGGGGGAATTGGAAGCGGCAGGGACAAAATAATTGAATACAAATATGCTCCAAAAAATGTGTTGGTTTATCCCAATCCAGTGGAGGATGAATTGTATGTAGATGCCACAGACAGTATAGAAAATATAAACATATTTGATTTAAATGGAAATCAAATCAACACAAATTATGTACCCAATTCTCATTCCATTGATGTATCAAATGCAGCAAATGGATTCTATGTGGCGCAAGTGAAAATGCAAAGCGGGGAGCTGTTTCGGGTTAAATTTATTAAGAAATAACTTGAAAAAAAATGGCTGCCCTTTTTCAAGAACAGCCATTTTTATTTTATAAAATGAAATCTAGTTTTTCAGAAATTGAATGGTTTTATTTTCAGTTTTTGTTTTAACCACCAATTGGTAAATTCCAGGTGAAACATTTGAAAGGTTGATTTCTGTAGAAGATCTATCCGTGGACTGTTTTATAACCACTTTACCCAAGGCATCCACAACAGCAATGTCAGCTAAACCTCCGTTAATTAAAGATTCTATATTTACATTAATTGTAGTTGTTGCAGGATTTGGAAAAGCAATTATATTAAAATTGGATTCGAAATTCTCCATGTTTACCGAAAACATTTCATAGGGTTGTTGTACGCCCTGGTTGATAAAACCTGCAGCAGAATTGGCCGAAATATAATCCACCTGGCCAATTGTATAGGATATAGAACCGCCAGAGCCTGTGGCGTCTCCACCTGCGGCAGCCATGGTTTGCTGGGCATAAATTTTTGGCATAATTAAGGTTAATGCCATAACTGTAAAAAGTAATTTGTTCATTATTTTTTAAGTATTAATATTTTTAAAGCTTCTATGTCTGCTGCTTGTTTTGCAAGTTGCATTTTTAGCACTTCATTTTCCAATTGTTGTTGCTTGATTTGGGATTGCTGTTCTTGCACTGCCTTTACCAGTGGTACAACAAAGAGGGAATATGAAACGCTATAATTGTCGGCATCAGAGCTTGGTTTGTGCACTCCATTAAAATCATAACCACTTTCGATCATTGCTTTTTCTACTTCTTGTGCTATAAATCCACTTTGCCGCACAGCTGAAGATTGAGAATAGTCTGTTTTGTTTAATAATGCATTCCTAGTACTATCTTCTAAACTTTTCATCAAAAACGCATCAAATTTTCGGGTATCGAAATTATACACCACTGGTCGCAAACGCATAATAAAATCTAGTCCTGCTACATTTTCTTGTATATTGTTTTTAAACCTTCCATCCGAAGGAAAGGAATAGGAAACGGGTCCTTCAACTACTGTTACAGTAGTTCCTCCAATCCTCACTTTATTGCTGGCATTAATACTGGTATTTGCACCCAAAGCGGTTGAGTTGCTGTAAGTAGCACCGCTAAAAAAGGAATTAGATCCTACAGCAGTATTGTTTGATCCAGTAGTGTTAGAATAAAGTGAAAAAGAACCAATTACAGTATTATTATTACCCGTAGTGTTATTGCCTAGCGCATAATATCCGCTTGCAGTATTGGCACCTCCACCTTTATTGCTTCTAAGTGCTTCACTTCCAATTGCTGTATTAATATGTCCTGTATCATTGGTAAAAAGGGCATAATCACCAATGGCTACATTGCTATTGCCTTTAATATTTGAATAAAGCGCATTATATCCAGTGGCAGTATTATAAGCACCTATAGTGTTTTTGTATAAGCTATAATTGCCAATAGAGGTATTCCTAAATCCATTTAAAGTTGTGGTAGGTTGGTTGCTGTATAACGCATTATAACCAATTGCAACATTATTGGTATTCCATGCTGTGTTTGAATTGGTGAATGATTGGGAGTACAAAGCGTTTGAACCAATAGCAATATTTTGGCTTCCATAGGTATTTGAAAATAATGCATAGGCGCCATTAGCAGTGTTTTCTTTACCTGTAATGTTGGCGTATAGTGCATCATATCCAATAGCAGTATTGTCAAAGCCTATTGTGTTTTTGTTTAAACTGTAATTACCTATTGCTGTATTTCTGATACCATTTGTAGTTGAATTTGGTTCGTTGTTGTATAATGCCTCAAATCCAATCGCCACATTATGACTGTTCCATGCTGCACCGCCATTGCTGAAAGATTGAGTGTATAGTGCATCTGAACCAATGGCAATATTCTTATTGGCTGTGGTATTTGAATACAGTGTATTGTACCCATTTGCTAGGTTGTCTCCGCCTATAGTGTTTGAATTAAGTGCATAGTTGCCCGTTGCAGTGTTTTTGTGTCCTGTTAAGTTCGATTTCAAACTCTCTACACCTATAGCTGTATTTGTGTTGCCCGTTGTATTGGATTTTAAACTTAAATACCCGTATGCAGTGTTTCCATGTGCAGATGTGTTTGAAAATAAGCTGGAATCACCTGTGGCAGTATTTCGGTTTCCTGAAATATTAGAATAAAGTGCAAAGGCGCCGTTCGCGGTATTATTAAACCCTGATACATTCCTGTATAGAGTATAAGCTCCGATTGCAGTATTATTAAT
>JADYZD010000273.1 GCA_020853295.1 Bacteroidia bacterium
GTTCGATTCCTGTCGGGACCACAAGAGTAGTTTATAGTTTATAGCCTGCCCGAACCCGTAAGGGGCGGGTTGAGAGTTTATAGTTAAAAGTTAGGAGTTGGGAGTGAAGAGTAGTTGACAGTTTATAGTTGAGATTTTATAGTTGACAGTTGGGAGTTGACAGTTGATAGTTGAGGGATACTGAAGCCAAAGTGGGTGGGTGGTATGTCAAACGCGAAATCTCAGTTAAACCCTCTCGATTGATTACCATCAATTGAAATCACGGATGGGGGTAAGCCAAAAGGACAAGTCTGATATTCAAAAACGGAGATTATTTCTTTAAATTGCACTTATAATCAAGAAAATTATATTTCAAGTTATAAGAAATATATTCTTCGGAAATAAAAAAATAACAAAAAAGGCCGCAACGAAGTTGCGGCCTCCTTTTTTATTCGTAACAAATTATTTTGCGCGTTTGAAATAGAATCGGGTAATGTAAATGCCATTGGCATCGTCGCTGCCACCCACGGCTTCAACACCTGTGGTGATGGTAACAATTTCCCAACCCGCTTCTAGCATTGCATTCATTTTGCTGTTAATCACCGCATCGTTGGCTGCAATGTTTTGAAAACGAATGCCACCCAAATTGTAGAAATTTAACAATTTGGTTTCTTCAAAATTCTTTACACGAATTTCGCTTCTGTCGGCTTTGTTGCGTTCGTTGTCCTCTTCTGTGCGCACACTGGTCAGTTCCTTGTAATCCCTGGTTTCAAGGGCATTGATAATGCGCGACCTGCCAATACCACTGGGAACAATAGATTCAACAACAGTGAAAGAAGTGAATTCATAGGCAGCAGCCGGAGCTGGTGGCGTAGATTTGGTGAAAGAAACCACCACAGCGGCAATGGCAATGATGGAAATGCTTAAGGTAATGATGTTGAGCTTTTTCATATGTTTGTTTTTAAGGTTTCTATATTTAAAACGAGCAAAAATGGTTCCAAATCAGGATGCTATGCTTTTTCTCTTTGGTCTTTGGCCCACTCCAGCCAATTTTGCAAATCGGCAGTTAATTCGTTAAAAGTGCATTTGATGTTTTGGGTGGTTATGCTCAGTGGGGTGCTATAAGTTTTGTGGTTGAGTTGCATCAGTACTTTTTTGAACCCCTTTTTTTCTTGTATATAGTTATTGGGCTCAGCAACATACACCAATAAAATAAAACTGCGCTTGATTTGTGCTGTTTCTATTTCAATAATTTCATTCCAAGGAATGGTTTGGTTGGCTGTAAAATTGGTGTTGTTATAGATCCCTTTTTCATTTAAAATGAGTGCAGGTTTATCGTCAAAAAATTGGATGAAAATGAGCACAGCTGCAAGACCAAAAAAAACGATGGCAGTTAGCGCAGTGCCTTTGATAAAGGCAGACGGCATTTTTGGCCTGCTGTCCACCGCCACAAACATCCAAATACCCAGTGCTACAAATGCCAATGCAACTGCAAAAAGTACAACAGTTTTTAATTTATTTTGAGCAAATATTTTTTCTTCTGGTTTGGTTTTCATTCCCCATCTGGATTGTTGATGATTTCCATAGCCTGCTCCAAGTTGTTGCTAATAATTTCATCTGTTTGTGCTTCCACTTCCTCTATAGAAATGTTGAGCCTTGCAGCTTCCATTTTTTCTACATAGTGCAACACCGTTTTTAGCAATGCATTGTTCTCCAATGTAAGCCTAACCATGGCTTCATTCATGTCTGGTGTGGGATTGTTTTTTTTCATGGTATGGGTTTTTTATAGAACCATTTGTCAATTATAGAAGCGCCAAACTATTCCAAAACGAAACCTCAAAGGCTCATTGGGGTAGCCGATTGCGCCACTGTAGGTGTCGTTAAAGCCATAATCTGCTAAAAATTGATTGGCATGTTCTAATTTTAAATAAAACATTACGGTTTTTACTTCTCCACTCACATAAAAATCCACATAAGGGTAGTTGCCAGATTTTTTAGCACCTGGGTAGAATGTGGCATTCATAGGCTGGTAGTGGTATCCATTGTATTCAGAGCAATACCAAATATCTGCACCAATGCGGGTGAGCATGGCTTTTTTAAAGGTATTGGCTTGGAAATAAATACCAGTAATGGAACTGAATTTTGGAACTGGAATCTCTTTTATCTGGCTATGAGATTGGATGTAAAAAGATTGGTCAATATAAAAACGTCCCAATTTTATTTTTACATTTACTTTATAATTATAATAATTCAGTTGGTTTAATTGATTGAAAATACCATCGGTATCCAAATATAAAAATTTAGAAGTGGTACCGGTGGTAAATTGCCCAGAAAGAAAAAGTATTTTTTGGCTCCACCATGCGCCTGCTGAAAGTGCATTTGCGGCAGTAGATGGGCGGTTTTGGGCATATCGTATGTAATTGGTTCCGTACCTTTCTGATATATACACTGGCCTGTATATTTGGCTTTTTATATGTGCCAAAACACCCCAATTAGAGGCCAAATTATAGCGCAAATCTGCAGAAAATTTGTAGTTACCTGCATTCCATCCATCAAAATAAATTGCAGTGTTTGCATGGGCTGTTAAGTGCGCTGTTTGCGCAGTGAGTGCCGCTTGTAAACTTTGGTTATAGGTGGTGTTGGCTGCAGTTTTATAAATTGAATTGTAGGCGATTTTATCTAGGGCATACCAAGTTTTAAGGACAAACGGAATGGCCTTGTTTTTTGATTTTATTCTAATTCCAAAACTATTGTTCCATTGCACCCAAACACTGCTGTCCTTAAATGCCCCATTATAGAAATAAGGTTGGGTGCCGTAAAACAAAGTGTCGCTTCCAAGAATGTCCTCATTTTCATTGTATTCGTAAGATTCTTTTATCCAATCAAAACGGTGGAAAATACTGAAGTTTTTTTCGGCGCCTAAGAGGTAATGTTGTTCCAATACATGGTGCCTTTGCTTGTAGGCGCTTTGCGCACTGTTGCTTTCGGGTATGTACTTGCCAACCACCCTGCTGTTTCCGTCGGTGGGTCGGTAAAAAAAAGTATCGTTTTGCAAACCACGGTTTTCTGCTCTTCGTCCGCGGTTCCATGAGAGGATTATTGTGTTTTGGTAATTGCCTTTTTTATTGGTGTAGTTGCTGCCCGCCATAGTACCCCGGTGCAAATGGTTTTGGCCTGAACCTGTATACACCTGTTGGTTTTGTACACTGCTAAAATCTATACTTACGTTCCATCCTTGTGCGAGGTTTTGGGTATGCATGGCATCCAAAATAAATACCCCTTGTCCTCCTTGGGTATAGGCAAAGCGGGTAAACGGGACTGCTGCCTTATAAAATTTGAGACTATCTGGAGTTTTGTTTTGAACCCTATACGGTTTTAGACCCGTATTAAATCCTGATTCTACAAAAGGGTTAAAATAGAGCAGCAGTTGCGGAGAGGCTGTGTTTCCCAAATCTGTGTAAGGAATTCCAGTTTTATGAATTTTGTTGTACCGCTGGATATAAGTAAAAGTGCTGTCCCAAGAGTAGAATGAATCGTTGGCCATTGAGATTTCATTTGCATACTGCCATTTGGGGTCGCTGCGTTTTATTTTTTTGGCAGGAGTACTGTCGGTAGTGGGGATCTTGGTGCTGCTCATTGCCGGCCCCTCTTCAAGCGGTATAATTTGTGCCCATGCGCTGTTTTGGCTTACAAGGCAGAGGAGAATGGCTAGCGTAAAAAATTTAATGTGGCCCAACGAGGTGCAAATTTGCATAAATTGTGCCTGATTTGTTGCCATTAAAAAATTTTAGGTTGTGAATTCAAGGGTTTATGAGCAATTTTGACGGGTTATTACAAGAAAATATGTTTTTAAAGGTATTGTTTGCGTTTTTGTGGTCAGGAGTTAAATACCTTATTGGTGTGGCATCTTGTATGGCAATGTTTTCTAACCCAGGTATTGGTTTTTTAATCACCAGTGCTGGGGCCTTAAGTGGGGTATTGGTTTTTACATTCGGGGGCTGGTGGGTGGAACAAATTTTCAAAAAGAAATTTATGTCCCATGGCAAACATTTTAACAAACGAACCCGTATGTTAATTAGGCTCAAACGCAACGGGGGTTTGCCTTTGGTGGCAATACTTACACCTGTTGTTTTGAGTATTCCTATTGGGTGTATTATGGCCACTACGTTTGTTCACAACCGCTGGAAAATCGTTCTTTACATGGCGTTTTCAGTGCTCATTTGGGGCGTATTTATTTTTGGTTCCCAATGGATATTTGGGATTGATTTGGCCAAAGCCATCCGTTCTTTATAAGGTAATTGCAATTCCATGACAAAGAAACTGCCACATTCTTTGGGTTCCCGCGTCCAATTGCTGTAATTCGTAAATTAAGTATGAAAAGAAATATACTTCCATTTTGGCTCTTGCTTTCGTTAACCATAGCCTTTGTGGGCTGTAAGCGCAAGGCGGCCAAATGGGATACTCAAGTTGCTGTGCCCTTGTTCAATGCCAATTTATCATTGGACAATATTGACAATTCTCGTTTGATTAACAATGTTAGCGATAGCAGTTATGACCTCATTTATGATGAATTGATCTACTCGGCGCGCCTGGCACAAATGAAAACTCCTGACACTTCAATAAATACAGGGTTTACTTTAAGCAGGCTAAAGTTAACTGATAGGAGCATTTCGCAAAATATCACTTTAGGCCAAATCAATCCATTGTTCAATTTTTTAAATGGGCAAACTGCCGATGTGCCAGCTCAGGATCAAAGCAATTTGAGTCCTGTGGATATTGATGCGAGTGCATTTTTTGAAACCGCAACCTTGGACAGTGGTTTTTTGGATGTTACCCTTAAAAATGAATTGCCTGTAAATGTTTCATTATTGGTGTTTCAAATTATCAATGCCAATGATTTAAGCGAAGTGGCATTGGATTCCTTTACCAATATTGGTGTAGGCAACCAAGTTACCAGAACTATTAACTTGCGCAACAAAACGGTAAACAAATCTTTAAAAGGGGTAATTAAACGATTGGTAACACAGGCCAGCCCTGGTCCTGTGCTGATACAGGCAAATAAGGGAGTAAATGTAACCCTTACCGTAAGAAATCTAAGGCCGCGCAGCGCGGTTGCCGCATTCCCAGACCAAACGGTGGTGAACCAAAACGAAGCACTTAGCATGGATATGCAAGGGGCTCAGGTTAAATTTTTTAAGGTAAAGGCAGGCAATCTACACATCAAATTGGAATCTACGATTCAAGAAAATATGACTATGTATTTTTCTGTGCCGAGTGCCACATATAATGGGGTGCCGCTGGAACGCACAGTGAACTTGCCAGGTGTTGCTCCAGGAACAAGGGAAATACATGAAGAAGTAATTGATATGAATGGTTACTTGTTTGATTTTAGGGGAAAAAATCCAAATGTTACGGATACGGTAAATACCTTTCATCAAATTTTAATTGTGAAATTGGACAGCAGTGGCAGAAAATTAAAAGTTACATTAAATGACAGTGTTCGTATTTCCTATTCAGTTTCTGAATTGACTCCTGAATATGCCATTGGTTATTTGGGCAATTCATTAAATGCCACTGGTCCCTCAGTATCTCCTTTTCAATTGTTTAAAGGCATAGATGGCAGTTTGGTTTTAAACAAATTTGAAGCTTCCGTTTTGGTGCAGAATTTTGTGGGTGCGCAAGGAAGGCTTAAGGTAAACCATTTGGAGGCTGAAAATATTTTTAATGGCAAAAAAGTGGTGCTAAATGCAACGCCATTAAATTCCGATATTTTGATAAATTCACCCGCATTTCAGCGTGATGCTTATACAGAACGAAAAATTATTTTGGACCAAAATAACAGCAATATCAAAGCGTTTGTGGAAGCTTTGCCCCAACAAATACACTATGATTTTGATGTAGAAACAAACCCCAATGGGAATGTAAATAATTTCACAGATTTTGTATTTGACAATTCCAGGGTGGATGTATATTTAAGGCTGGTCGCACCAGCGAGTTTTGGCATCAATGGCCTCACTTTAAGAGATACTCAGGTATTGAACATGGGTGCATTTCAAGGTGATAAACGCTTAAAAAGTGCTACATTATTTATGGATATAGAAAATGGATATCCATTTGAAATTGATTTGGAAATTGCATTTTTAAATTCCAATTTTCAGCAACTGGGTGTGGCTGAAATTGAAAGTAACCAAACCATAATGCCCGGAAAAGTGGATGCGCAAGGGAGGCCACAGTCCAGTACGAACTCGCGGTTAACCATTAAAATTCCACGGGAAAAAATTGATATGTTGCAAAATGCAACCCATGTAGTAATCAAAGCCAAAGTACTTGGTGATGGTACAAATAAAAAAATATACAATACTTATAAATTAAAAATTAGCACCAATGGTCAGTTTGAATATGAAGCGAATTTGTAATTTAGGGCTAATTTTATTTGCTACTTCCCAGGTGCTCAGCGCAAATAGTACTGATTCTTTAACTTCTAGTAAAGGTTATATGAGTTTGGTGAATGCAAGGGTGCTATTGGAATCCGGAGGATCGGGCATGAACCAATATATGATGAACCGCTTGGGATTTGGTGGGTACATGTCGGGTGATAAAATTGAGAATGCTGAAAAATATATCCATGCAAACAACCGTTTTGGTTTTGTTGCTGGATTTAGTTTGGGTGCAGGAATTCACTCCAATACAGATACCAGCAGTCATGTGAGCAATTGGGTGCCCAATTCGGTTTTGGTGGGTCAAAACACCATTGTTGGTGGCAACTACACCTTAGGTGCTTGGCAAACCTTATTTCGAGGAAATGCTCCATTTTTAGCAAAAAAATTGGAATTGGGTAAAACCTCCTTCACACAGTTTCAAACCAGAGAGGTAACTGCTGGCTGGGATGACGTTTACACATCCAGTTCAAAAAATGTTTTTGTATCGGTTTTTTTGGGTGTCAGCCAATTGTTGGCATATAGAAATCTCAATTTAGAAAGTGGCAGTTTGTATACAGATTCAACCCGCAATTATGTGGATGCCGGATATTCAGCAGAATACACCAATACGGGACGGGATGGTCTTAGAGGCACAGGATGGGGATTGAAAACGGGCTTTAATTTTGTAATTAATGCCCAAAAGAAACCTATAGTATTGGCTATTTATGATTTGGGATTTTATCAGATAAATGGTGCCCAATACTTGGAGAAAAAAATGTCGGGAACTGTGCGCATTCAACAAAGTGAAATTGGCGTGCAATCCTTAAATTCTGCAGACTGGATTGAATATTTAAGGGATACAGTAAACGCATCTTTAGCGCCGGATTCAACTACGGTTTCGAAAGCCATTTTGGCACCATTTTATGTGTATTCCTCATTCCATTTGGGCAATTTTAATATGCAACTGGAGTATAGGTATATCAATGGATATTTGCCTAGGCTCAGCATCGTACCACACAAATCAATTCAGTTGTTTAAAGGTATGGGTGCAACACCTGAACTGCAATTGGGCGGATTTGATACGTATAACCTCAATTTTAAATTGCAGTATTACAAAAATTATGGCAAACTAGGAAATAAAAGGGTGGTAAATGTGTACGCCAAAATTTTGGGCATTGAAGCATTTGCATTTCCCCAAAAGACCAGAGGTGCAGGGGTTTCTCTGGGAATGTCAATAGCCAGATTTTAGCGGTAGTTTAATTTCCAAACGGAAATTACGCCCTTTTTATACAGCATTTTTTTAGAAAAATGCATGGCCGTGTCATATTGATTTTGCCATCTTAAGCTGTCATTAATCACCAAATAATTGATTTTTTTAGCATGGATAATATCGGCAGTTAATTGGGGTGTAAAGTCGCTGGCAATGCGCACTCCGCGTTTTCGCAACAAATACAATGAGGTGTTGGGTGAATTGTCAAATGCCGTAATTATTTCTTCATTATCTGGAATGATTTCAGCAATTTTACTTCGCAATTCCATGTTGTAAAATTGTGCTTCGGGAAACGCATTTTGATGAAAATAATTGCCGGGTTCATACCGGTTTTTTAACATAGATTTGCTATGGTTGTACTGGTAATATGGCAATATGTAAAATAGGATTAGCAGTATTACGGGTACAATACCAAAGAAAACCTTATTCCCTTCCAGGTGCACCTGTTGTACAAATAGAATGATAAAAAACAGAGCCGGAAAAAGGATAAAATAATAATAATCGTGGTACCGGAATTGAAAATTAAAGAACAGAAAAACCGCAATAAAACCCAGAACAAGGAAGAGTGAAAGTGCAGCAGGTAATGGCGATTTCTTTCTGTGATACACCAGTGTAAATACATACAAAATAAGCAGGCCAATAATAAAGGATTTAAAGTAAACACTGTCTGCCCAGGTGTTCCAAGAAAACTTGGAATTGTCTATAAAGTCATGCAATGATGTAGCAGGATTTATTTTTTGCAGAAATAAGATATTCCCTGTTTTTTGGGTAAGGTAATTGGAATAGGCATACCAAGCTGTTGCTGGGATAAATGGCAGAATAATGGTGTACCATTTTAAATAAGGGGTACGCAAATTATCTGAGAAAAAATGGGGAAGAAGAGCCGTTACAAACCAAATTCCTATTACTGAAAAGTGTGCAATTAAGTAGGTGATTTTAATGAGGCCTGCCAGTGACATTAATCCTATATACCACCACATGGATTTTTGAATATTTAATTGAAAATACCATTTTACAAATTGGTACAAGGCCATCATGGAAAGGGCCATAGCGGCAGGGTCGGGCAGAAAGCTATTGCCATAGAACAGCATAATTGGAGATAAATACCAAGTAAAAACTACAATGAGCCTGCTGAGGGTTTTTTGAATAAAAAAAGATGTAGTGAGCCAAGCAGAAAAAACGCCCATGGTAACCAAAAGAAACATAATGCTGCGATAAATGGCATCGTGTTGGCCAAAAATTTTATACCCTACGGCTGCGGTGTAGTTTACAATCGGAAATTCCATGCCTCCAACACCTTCATGGGCGCGGTTTTCAGAAACCCGAGGTTCAAAAAAATTCATGCTTTCATGGTAATAATTCCATGCTACGCAAGCCCTATCGGTTTGTGCACCTTGGTGCATACCTTGGGGTTCTGCGGTAAAGTATTTGTATTGACCGGTGCCAAAACAAACGGCAATCCAAACAAAAAGGAACCAAAAATTGGGTTTAATTTTCCGCAGCATTTTCAATATTAGAATCGCGGATAATGTAGTGGGGCCTATTCTTTACATTTTCACTTACACGGCCTAGGTATTCGCCCAAAATGCCAATTCCAATAAGCTGAATGCCGCCAATGAATAAAATGCTAATATTGAGAGAAGCCCAACCGGGTTCAGTGGTTCCAAAATACTTTTGATACAAGGTATAAATAATAAGCAGGAAAGAAAACCCTGAAACAATAAATCCGCCAATGGTGGCACTGCGCAAGGGCCAGGTGCTAAAACTGCTGATTCCATCGAGTGCAAAACGCATCATTTTTTTGTATGTGAATTTGGTATTGCCTCCCATTCTTTCTTCCCTATCGTATTCTAAAAATGTTTGGTTAAATCCAAGCCAGCTAATTTGTCCGCGAATAAATTTATGTTGTTCTGGCATTTTTTTCAGCAATTGCTGAATTTTACGGTGAATGATTCTAAAATCACCGGTATCAACAGGAATTTCAACACTGGTAATTTTTGCGAGAAAACGGTAAAACATTTTGGCGGTAAATTTTTTGA
>JADYZD010000274.1 GCA_020853295.1 Bacteroidia bacterium
GCAAATACATTGTAATCGGCATCATTCGCATAGGCGTATATGTTGATTTTTTTCTCATTGGCTTGTATTTCCAAGGATTCAATCACATCGTGCACCAATTCCAATAAGTTAAAATTTTCAAATTCCAACCTTAAAAACCCACTTTCATATTTGGTAATCGTATCCAAATCACTAATGATTCGACCCAGTCTGCCAGTATTCTTCTGTGCTTTTGCCAAAAATGTTTTTATGGTTTCCGCGTCCGGATCTTCTTCTTCCAATTCTTCTCCCAAGCTATCCAAATAACCCTGAATGGTAAAAATGGGGGTTTTTAACTCATGTGCCACATTGCCTATATAATCCTTTCTATAGGTTTCCATGGTGCGCATTTTTTCCATCTCTGTGGCTCTGGCTTCAAACAAGGCTTTTAGCGCATCCTCAACATCGTTGGGGTTTTTGTACTCCGTTCCGTAATCGCTTTGTTCCTGTTCCGACCGAATGATGAGTTGAAGGCTTCTTAGAATTCTCTTCTGTTTTTTTCTCCATACAAAATTCACCAAAAAGGCGCCCAAAAGCATTGCTGCCAAAGACCAAAGCCAAAGTTCATTCGATATAAAAAAATCCTTGATGGAATTCAATTCACCGCAAAGTTAGGCGGTAGATGTTATTTGATTGTGAAATAAAACAGCTTATTGGGCAACTGTACTGTCACCAGTATGCTGGGCATGCTGCTTTAGCCCAGTAACAATAGGCGATTTTTGGATAAAGGATTTTACAGCACCTTTTTTCTTAATAAACTCGGCTTTTAAAATTTGGCTTTGTACCAAACCCGTATCGCGCAGTGAAGCCCACTTTTTGTCTACTTTGGTCCACAATGAATCTCCAGGGTTGGTAGCATGGGCTGCAGCCATTTGCAATTGTCCCCAACCGCCGCCATAGCCTTTGCTTTCCTTGCGCAGTGTGCCACTGCATGAGCCCAAAATGAAACTGCCTGCCAGCAGCCAAAATAATTGTATATTTTGTTTCATGGTTCTTTGTCCGCAGGGCAATGCCACCCTTTTTTCGGAATCCTCCAATACAAAGCTAACAAGTTGTCCACACATTTCCAAGTGTTTTCTAAATTTGGCAGGCATTTTTTTAGGTTTGGGTAAGATTGGGATTTGAAAATACAGTGAATATTCCGTTTACAACTTTAACAAAAGGCATTCATGCCAAGTGTAATTTTGTGGCTTAATGCATTTTCAGGAAGATGATATTCCACCCTATTTGGATGGATTAAATGAGGCACAATTAAAAGCAGTTTTACAAACCGAAGGCCCGGTAATGATTATTGCTGGCGCTGGTTCAGGCAAAACCAAGGTACTTACTGTGAGAATGGCACATTTAATTCGCCAGGGAGCCGATCCATTTTCCATTCTTTCACTCACCTTTACCAATAAAGCGGCTAGGGAAATGCGCAGCAGGATTGAAAAACTCGTTGGACCTGCAGCGCGTAGCCTTTGGATGGGGACTTTTCACAGCATTTTTGCCAGGATCTTGCGCATGGAGGCCGACCGTTTGGGTTATCCAAAAAACTTTACCATTTACGATACCGATGATTCTAAAAGTCTGATTAAAACCATTGTAAAAGAAATGGGATTGGACGATAAGGTATACAAACCATCTATGGTGCTGGGCAGAATTAGCAGTTGCAAAAACAACTTAATTGACCCGCTGGGATATGCTGAAAATACCGAAAATTTATTGCAAGATAAAAACGCCAACCGCAGCAAATTCCATGAAGTGTATAAAGCCTATGCCGAACGCTGCTTTAGAAGCGGGGCCATGGATTTTGATGATATTCTGGTAAACATGCACAAACTGCTGCGCGACCATATCGACGTTTGCAACAAATGGCAGCACAAATTCAGGTACATTATGGTGGATGAGTATCAAGATACCAACCACGTGCAGTACATGATTACCAAACGCTTGGCAGCGGTGAACCAAAACATTGCTGTGGTAGGTGATGATGCCCAAAGTATTTATGCATTTCGCGGAGCCAATATTCAAAATATTCTGAATTTTAGCAAAGATTATCCGGAGGTAAAAGTATTTAAATTAGAACAAAATTACCGCAGTACACAACACATTGTAAATGCCGCCAGTTCTGTAATTAAGCACAATAAAAAACAACTGGAAAAAGAAGTTTGGACAGCCAACGAACCCGGTGAAAAAATACGCGTGGTGCGCAGCATTACCGAAGCTGAAGAAGCGCGATTTGTAGCCCAAAATATATTTGAAGAAAAGAATTTAAACCAACTGCCCAACAAGGCATTTGCTGTGCTGTACCGCACCAATTCACAAAGCCGGGCATTTGAAGAAGCACTGAGAAAAGCCAATATTGATTACAGAATTTATGGGGGTACCAGCTTTTACCAACGAAAAGAAATTAAAGATTTAATTGCTTATTTAAGGCTGGTAATCAACCCCACAGATGAGGAAGCATTAAAAAGAATTATCAATTATCCGGCCCGACAAATTGGGGATACCACCGTAAATAAATTGGTGTATTTGGCTGGTGAAAACCATGTTCCTGTTTGGGATATTGTAGCCAATGTGCGGCAATACAGCGATATGGGTTCTGCCGCATTAAGGGTAGACAATTTCGCTATGATGATGAAGAGTTTTATGAGCATGGCACAAAGCCACAATGCATATGATTTGGCCATGCACATTGCCCGACAAACTACGCTGTTAAAATCCTTGTATGAAGACAAAACTGTTGAGGGTGTTTCTAGATATGAAAACACAGTAGAATTGCTCAATGGTATTAAGGAATTTGTGGAGGATGACGAAAGTGATAAAGAAAAAACCCTTGCGAATTTTTTGGAAGAAGTGGCACTGTATACCGATGATCCGAAAAACCAAGATCCAGAAAGGGACAGTGTGAGTTTGATGACCATTCACCAAGCAAAAGGTTTGGAATATCCGCATGTATATGTAGTGGGATTGGAGGAGAATTTATTCCCTTCGCAATTGAGTTTGTCCAGCAGAAATGAATTGGAAGAAGAAAGGCGCTTGTTTTATGTGGCCATTACTAGGGCCGAAAGCAAACTTAGTTTGACCTGTGCCACCAGCAGGTTTAGGTATGGCAACCTCACCCCTTGCGAGCCCAGCAGGTTTATTGAGGAAGTAGACAGCCAATATTTGGATATGAATTTAGCAGGATTGAAACGGGAAGGAGTACACAACCGTTTTGACAATTCAGGTTCTTCCCTACCCAATCGTTTTGAACGCAGTTACACCACCCGGGCCAGCACTTTATTAAAACAGGTAACTCCGCCCAACAACAGTCTGCCTCCTGTTGACCCAGATTTTGTAGAAGGGGATATGAATTTGTTGAAAGTGGGGCATAAGGTACAGCACCAAAGGTTTGGTTTTGGCGAGGTAAAAGAGATTGAAGGTGAAGGCGCCAACCGCAAGGCAACGGTATTTTTTGATGCACTGGGTGAAAAGAAATTGGTATTAAAATTCGCTAAAATGCGGATTTTGTAGTCCATAAAAAGGGCAAAATATTTCAATTATTTTCTAATTATTTTTGATAAATAACCATGCTTTTAAATGGGCATAATTATGCACCAATTCAGAAATTTTTAATCTTTTTTTTGGAAATAAATATTTCCTTTTTTTATCCATTTTTTGGATGGGATTTCGTAGTTGGGTTTGTCACATATTTTGCAATAAACAACTGCCGCTTATCCCTCTCCATTAGTGGAGAGGGTGGCAGGTTGGTCCCCCAAACTGACGGGTGAGGAAACTATCGCCGGCAAAATATCCGCCAAACACCTTCTGTAACATTGCGTTGTTAATGAATGATGAACCCCGCTGGGGTTCGGCGTTAGAATTGTGTGTAGAATCCATTTTCATAACTACTTTTGCCAGGCACCAATTAAACCCACACCATGCCCACCCAATTCCCCATGATTACCGATATCGTTTTCATTCTTACTACTGTACTTGCAGTTTGGATGTTTTTTAGAGCCTCTGGAAACAAAGGCATGGTGCTGATTTTGTTACTCGTATTGGCCATAGTTGAAGGCATATTGGCCAAAACAGGCTTTTTTCTAAACACCAAATCCACTCCGCCCAATATTATGTTTATCGGCATGGGCATTCTTTTTACTACCCTACTGTTGTTCATACTTCCAGCAGGAAGAAGATTTTTAGATGGCCTGCAATTAAAAACCATCACCGCATTACACGTGGTGCGCATTCCCGTTGAATTGGTGTTGTACATGCTGTTTTTAAACCAATCTGTTCCTGAATTAATGACCTTCGCCGGCAGCAATCCCGATATTTTGTCGGGAATCACCGCCCCTTTGGTGATATTGTTGTTTTTTAGAAAAAACAATATCAACCGCGTAGGACTATTATTGTGGAACTTGGCCTGCTTGGCATTATTGGTAAACATTGTTGCTAGGGCTATTTTATCGGTACCTACAAATTTCCAACAATTTGGATTGGAGCAGCCCAATGTGGCCATATTGTACTACCCCTATATTTGGTTGCCCGGCATCGTGGTTCCGCTGGTTTTGATTTCTCATTTGGCTGCCATTAGGCAATTGATATTGACAAAAAACATTTGAGAATTCAGAAATTATCTGCATTTTCGTTTTTATATGGAACCCATTTTAGATTATACTCCTGAAGAACAAGAACTTGAAGATGCCTCTATGGGGCTGCGTTTTGGAAATTACATTGTGGACCAAATCTCCACATTAATATTGGGAATGGGAATTCTATTTCTGATGGGAGACATGGACAGTGATGTTGCAGGGGAAGGCACCGATTGGGGATTAAACATTGGTTCAATCTTGTTGCATGTAGTTATTCTTATCATTTTTGAGAACGCATTTGGAAAATCGCCGGGCAAATTTTTAACCCGCACACGTGTAGTAACTGAAGATGGTTCAAGGCCATCATTCATGAATATAGTAGGGAGGAACTTATGCCGCATGATACCTTTCGACGGCTTGTCATTTCTATTTAATGCCAACTGGCACGACCGCTTTTCCAAGACCCGAGTGGTAATGGACTGAGGATTTTTGGTAAATTCAGGAATTTGTTGTTATTTCGCGCCCCCGCAGGTTGGATACCTGCTGGATTAAAATAAAGAAAATGGCAACAAAAATCAGATTACAAAGGCATGGTAGAAAGAAGCGCGCCTTCTTTCACATTGTGGTTGCGGACTCACGTGCTCCAAGAGATGGCCGGTTCATTGAAAAAATTGGTACTTACAATCCAATTACTAACCCAGCTACCATTGATTTGAACCTAGAAAGTTCAGTAAAATGGCTCTTAAGCGGCGCACAGCCCACAGACACTGCCCGTGCAATTCTCTCCTACAAAGGAGCAATTTACAAAAAGCACTTACAAGTAGGTGTTAACAAAGGTGCAATCACCCAAGAACAAGCCGACGCAAAATTTGCAGCATGGATTGAAGAAAAAACAAACCAAGTGCAAAGCAAACGCGACAGACTTGCTTCTGAAAAAGACAACAAACGCAACAGCGCATTGAAAGCTGAAACTGCAAAACGCGAAGCTATGGAAGCGAAAATCTTGGCCAAAACCAGTGAAATCGCAGCCGAGGCAGATGCCGCACTAGAAGCAGCAAGCGAAGAAGTTGCTGAGGTTACTGCTGAAGCAGTTGTTGAAACCCCAGCAGTTGAAGAAATTGCAAGTGTTGAAGAAGCACCTGCTGCTGAGGAAACTCCAGCTGAAGAAACTCCAGCTGCTGACAGCACTGAAGAAAACGCTTAATTCAGATATATGCTGCCAAAGCTTCACTCCATAGGACGTGTTGCCGGCAAACACGGTTTTAGCGGCGATATTTCGCTGATTCTAAATCCGGGTATAGAAACGAATTGCATTCAAAAAGGGAACTTCATTTTCGTCGAATTCGACGGAAAAGGGGTTCCCTTTCTTATTGAACATTATAGGCCCAATGCGGGACTGATCAAATTGCTGGATGTAAATTCAGCAGATGAAGCCGCAGCGCTAGATGGCAAAAAAATACTCATTGAAAGCACTGGGGCCGATGAACTCCCAGAAGCAGACGATATTCAAGGCTATTCCGTAATTATTGGCGGAAACAGCATTGGTACTGTAGATGCCATTGAGGAATTCCCCGCCGGATATATGCTTAAAATCATGGTGCAAGAGCAGGAAATTCTGATTCCTTGGGTAGAGGATTGGATAATAGAAATAGATGAAGATGCCCGCAGTATTGAATTGGAACTCCCCGATGGTTTGCTAGAACTATGAAAATGCGCATCGATATCATATCTGCTGTACCCCAATTGTTGGAGAGCCCCTTACAAAACAGCATTCCAGCAAGGGCGGTAGAAAAAGGTTTGGCCGAAGTTTGCATTCACAATTTGCATGATTATGGTTTGGGCAAATACAAACAAGTAGACGATTACCAATTTGGCGGCGGCGCAGGAATGGTTTTGATGCCTGAACCCCTTGCCGCTTGTATTGAGACTTTAAAAGCTGAACGGGATTATGACGAAATTATTTATTTAACCCCCGACGGTAGCACCTTAGACCAGAGCACCTGCAATACCTTGTCCCTTTGTAAAAACCTCATGCTTATTTGTGGGCATTATAAAGGAATAGACCAACGCATACGCGATTTGTATGTTACCTGCGAAATCAGCATTGGAGACTATGTTCTTAGCGGTGGTGAAATAGCGGCAATTGTGCTTACCGACTCCCTTTTGCGACTGATACCAGGTGTGCTTGGCAATGAAGAAAGCGCATTAACAGATACTTTTCAAGATGGCCTTTTGGCACCGCCCTTATACACCCGCCCAGCTGAATTTAAAGGAATCCCCGTACCGGAAATATTGCTCAGTGGCGACCATAAAAAAATAGAAGAATGGCGCATGGAAAAAGCCATAGAAAAAACCCAATCTCTACGGCCCGATTTGTGGAACGATTCTGTAGATGAAAAATAAATGATAAAATGAAATTACAACTAAAACGCCCACTTGTGGTTTTTGACCTAGAAACCACAGGAATGAATATCAATAAAGACAGGATTGTAGAAATTTCCTTACTTAAAGTTTTTCCGGATGGCAATGAAGAATTGCGCACCTACAGGGTAAATCCAGGAATTCCAATACCTGCAGAAGTAACAGAAATACATGGTATTACTGATGCCGATGTAAAAGACAAACCCCAGTTTAAAGAAATTGCAGGTGAATTAAATAATTACCTCAAAGAATGTGATTTTGGAGGTTTTAATTCCAATAAATTCGACTTCCCACTGATGGTTGAAGAATTTTACCGTGCAGGCATTGAATTTGACGTGGAGAAAAGGAAATTTATTGATGCGCAACGCATTTACCACTTTAAAGAACCCCGCAACTTAAAAGCTGCCTACCGTTTTTACTGCGAACAAGAACTTACCAATGCACACAGCGCAGAAGCCGATACACTTGCAACTTGGGCTGTATTGAAAGCCCAATTGGAAAAATATGAAGACATTCCGCATGATTTGGATGGTTTGCACCGCATGAGTGGCCAAAACAATTTGGCCGATTTGGCAGGCCGTTTTATCATTGCCAATGATGGAGAAATTCTCTTTAATTTTGGCAAACACAAAGGCAGAAAAGTAAAAGAAATATTGCGTGCCGAACCCGGTTATTATAAATGGATGATGGATGGCGATTTTTCTATGCAAACCAAAAATGTACTAACCCGCGTGCGTTTGAGCATGCGCAATGAAGAATGAGCAAACCCGCCAATATAAAAGATTGGATCATTTTTGAAAATGATGACTTTGCAGTGGTCAATAAACCCGCGTTTGTTCCCAGCATTTCAGAAAGGGGCAAATTCACCCACACCCCACTGTTGGATATGGCAAAAAAGGAATGGGACGACGCCATTCTGTGCCACAGACTTGACCGCGAAACCAGTGGTGCCATTATTGTAGCAAAAAACCCTGAGGCTTATCGGCATGCTTCAATTCAATTTGAAAAAAGACTAGTAGAAAAAACCTACCATGCTATAGTGGATGGACAAGTTCGCTTTGAAAATTTAAAAGTAGATCTGTCCATCAATACCGATAATTTGGCCAACATTCATATCGACCGAAAAACGGGCAAAAAAGCTTTGACCTGGTTTAACAGTATAGCATTCTTCAAACATTTTACACTTATGGAATGCAAACCTGTAACAGGCAGGCTGCACCAAATTAGGGTACATTTGGCATCGCAAAATGCACGCATTGCAGGTGATTTAATGTACGGAAGTGAGGTGCCCATGTTGTCTTCTATAAAAAGAAAAATGTCGGGAGAAGATACCGCACTCATTCAAAGATTTGCACTGCACGCCCGTTCCATTCGCTTTAAAGCCATGGACAATAGCGAACTACACATTGAAGCGCCATACCCAAAAGATTTTGAGGTTTTCTTAAAATTGTTGAACAAATACGACGTGTGATGCAAAAAATCGGTTTGCTATTTATCGGAATTGCAGTGTTGCTCTTTACCAAATGCGGTGTAAACCACAGTAAAAATACTACTGAAATAACTGATGCAGTTACTTTAGGTAAAGCCCTGTTTTTCGACCCTATTTTGTCTGCAGATAAAAGTTTGAGCTGCGCCAGTTGCCACAAACCCCAGTTTGCATTTGCCGACAATGTTCCACTTTCAAAAGGCATCAATGGTGCATTAACTGCGCGAAACACACCCTCAGCTATGAATGTGGCAGGCCGGCCCTATTTGTTTTGGGATGGCCGTTCACCTACCCTTGAAGACCAAGTGTTGCACCCCATTGCCAATCCTGCAGAAATGGGCTTTAACGTGGAAAAATTGGTAGGCCGATTGGCAGAAAATGCCCAATATGTGAAATATTTCAATCAGGTGTATGGTAAAAACCCTTCAGCAGAATTGTTGGGCAAAGCCATTGCTGCTTATGAACGCAGCCTAGAAACAGCAGATACGCCGTTTGACAAATTTATGTTGGGTGATTCCACTGCAATTTCTAAAGCAGCCAAAAGGGGACGTGAAATATTTTTAGGAAAAGGCAATTGCTTCGACTGTCATTTTTCCCCTGATTTTACGGGTGACGAATTTAAAAATATTGGCATTTTTAATGGCAAACAATTTAACGATAGTGGCCGATTTAAAGTAAGCAATAATGCGGGTGATATTGGAAGTTTTAAAGTTCCTGGCTTGCGGAATATAGGCCTCACAGCGCCTTACATGCACAATGGAATGTTTAAAAATTTGAAAGAAGTTATTGAATATTACAACCTTCCATCTGCATTTATTTCAGATGCAATAGGTACAGATAAATTGATAAAACCATTGAATTTAACCGAGCAAGAAAAAGAAGATTTACTGGCTTTTTTAAATTCACTAACTGCAAAAATTGAATAAATAATGGGCGATAATTTTAGCACCAAAGCCATATTCGATGCTTTCTTGGAAGAAAAAGTAAACATCAATAAATTGGTGCGAAAACTTAAAAAAAGGGCACCCAAAAATTTAGATGCCATTTTTGATGAAGTGCATGAAACTGTATTTGAAAAGATAGATTGTTTGCAATGCGGCAATTGTTGTAAAACAGCCAGCCCCATGATTTTTGATAAAGACATTGAACGGTTATCCCATCATTTTAAAATGAAACCCGGTCAGTTTTTTGAAAAATATTTATACCTAGATGAAGATGATTATTATGTTTTTAAACAAACCCCATGTCCATTTTTAGGAGACGACAATTATTGCAGTGTATACGATCAAAGACCAAAGGCTTGCAGAGAATACCCACATACCAACCAAAGAAAAATGCACACCTTGCTTACATTGGCAGAGAAAAACGCAGAAATTTGTCCGGCAGTTCAAGGCATTCTCAAACAAATAGAAAACAGCATTTAAGCAGGGAAAAATTTCTCTAATGCTTGTTTTCTAAATGCAAATATTTGTTTCAATTTTTTAGATACCAAAATGGCATTTGCCAAATCACCCAACCAACCGAAAGGTATTTTATAATCTACGATATCCCGCATCATTACTCCACCCTCAACTTCTTCTAAAAAATGCTTGTGGTGCCAAAAAGAATATGGCCCAAAGCGCTGTTCATCTACAAAATATTTCAATTCTTCTACATGGGTAATTTCAGTTACCCAGCGAACACGGGTTAATGGCAAAGGGCTTACTTTATACATAATTACCATTCCTGGATACATGGGCCCGTCTGCAGAATTTTCCAATATTTCAAAATTCATAGAGGCAGGTGTAATGTGCTTTAAATTTTGAGGTGAAGACATAAATTCCCACACGGTAGCAATTGATGCTGGAATAAATTGTTCTGCAGTAAACCGGTACACTTTGCTCATGGTATACGAACAAAGCAGCAGTGAAATGGTTCAAAAAAACACCACTAAAAAAATTAAATATCCCGCATTTTTTTTGCAGGATTTCCAATAACAATTGTATTGGGAGCAACATCCTTAGTAACTACGGAACCCGCGCCAACAATGGCATTTTCGCCAATGGTAATTCCGCATAAAATGGTGGAACCAGAACCAATAGAAGCCCCTTTTTTTACTGTGGTATATTCTAAGGTCCAATCCTCTTCTGTTTGGAGTTTGCCTTCAGCTACACTGGCCCTGGGAAAACGATCATTGATAAAAGTAACGCTGTGGCCAATAAATACATCATCTTCAATTACCACCCCTTCGCACAAAAAACTGTGGCTAGAAATTTTACACCTGTTTCCAATGGGTACACCTTTTTGAATTTCTACAAAAGCCCCCACTTTACAATCGTTGCCAAGCTCACAATTGTAAGCATTTACAAATTGAAAAATTCGGGTTCCCTCTCCTATTTTTACATTCTTAAGGCAATGGTATGCAGTTTCGCTATTGAGAATTTCCATGTGCGCAAATTAAGTAAAATTTAAAGGAATTATGCTGTTTTATTGGCCAACAAATTGCGCAGTTTTAACCCATTGGATTTATTAAAACGCCTAACGACCAAATACAAGGAGAACAAATCTGCAATTGCTTTGCGCACAATGCGCCAGCTGCTGCCCTTGCTTACACCATAAGTTCTAGGCAGATATCGGCTTTCAAACTCACATGCTTTTGCACCAGATTGCATTAATTTTGAGCAAATTTCACTTTCTACCAGTGAGCTTTTTATTTCTAAATTTAATTCTTTTATGATATGGGTTTTGTAAGCCTTTACCCAGTTTACATCTTTTAAAAATATGCGTAAAATGTATTTATTAAACCACTTATTAAAAAAAGACAAGAAATTTCTAAAGCCATTGTATTCCGTGTTTTGCAAGCGAAAAAAGGAAATAAATTCACCAGTATGAAATTCGGGTTTGGCTCTTAATTCATCCAAATCAAACTGACCATCGCCGCAAACTGCAACTACATTTTCTTTGCTGGCATTAAAGTATATTGATCGCAATGTTCCTCCAATTCCACGGTTGGTGGGATGGTGAACCAAACGCACATTTGGGTGCAACAAAACACTTTGCTCAATTAATTCCTTTGAATTGTCTGTACTACAATCGTCAACTACGATTACTTCATAGTTATTGTTGGAAATTTCGGCAGCTACACGCACGGTATCGGCAATCACTTTTTGAATGGTTCCTGCCTCATTAAAACACATAATACCCACTGACCAACTTTGCATGTAGTACTAAAGCCGACAAAAATAGTACAAAGCTGTGGTATCGCGTAAAAGAAAAAGGATGGATGGCTGTATATTTGCGTCCGCTTTTTTAAATGCAGCACCTTCGCAATTTTTGTATCATCGCCCATATCGACCACGGTAAAAGCACCCTGGCCGATAGATTATTGGAATATACCCATACTGTAGACAAACGCCAACTCCAAGCCCAAGTGCTGGATGACATGGATTTGGAACGTGAAAGGGGCATTACAATTAAAAGTCATGCCATTCAAATGAACTATAAGTATGAGGGAAAAGACTATGTGCTTAACCTTATCGACACTCCTGGGCACGTAGACTTTAGCTATGAAGTAAGCAGAAGTATTGCGGCATGTGAAGGCGCTTTGCTTATTGTAGATGCATCGCAGGGAATTCAAGCCCAGACCATTTCGAATTTGTTTATGGCATTGGAACACAACCTTACGATTATCCCTATTCTCAACAAAATGGATTTGCCAGGCGCTATGCCTGAGGAGGTTAGCGATCAAATAATTGAATTGTTGGGCTGCAACAAAGAAGACATTATTCCTTCAAGTGGCAAAACGGGTCAAGGGGTTATGGATATCTTAAAAGCCATTGTGGAAAGGGTTCCACCGCCGGTGGGAGACTTAACTGCCCCAACAAAAGCCCTCATTTTTGATTCCGTATTCAATTCATTTCGTGGCATTATCGCCTACTTTAAAGTTTTGGATGGAAACATTAAAAAAGGCCAACATGTAAAATTCATGAACACGGGTCAGCAGTATTTTGCTGATGAAGTAGGTGTATTAAAATTGGAAATGTCGCCTAGAGATACCATTTACGCTGGTGATGTGGGCTATATCATTTCTGGAATAAAAGAGGCCAAAGAGGTGAAGGTGGGCGACACCATTACCGATGTGCTAAGGCCAGCTGAAACTGCCATTAATGGATTTGAAGATGTAAAACCCATGGTATTTGCAGGAATTTATCCTGTAGAAACAGAAGACTATGAAGAACTGCGTGAAAGTATGGGCAAATTGCAGCACAATGACGCCAGTTTGGTTTTTGAACCCGAAAGTTCTGCGGCCTTGGGCTTTGGATTCCGTTGCGGATTCCTAGGCATGTTGCACATGGAAATTATACAAGAAAGGCTTGAACGTGAATTTGGCATGACTGTAATTACTACAGTTCCCAACGTAAGTTATCAGGCTTACCTCACTTCAGGAGAAATGACAGTGGTAAACAATCCAAGTGATTTGCCGCCTCCCGAAAAAATTGACTATGTTGAAGAGCCTTACATTGTGGCCAGTGTTATTTCCAAATCGGAATATGTGGGTGCAATTATGGGCTTGTGTATGGATAAGCGTGGCATTCTTAAAAACCAAGTTTACCTTACTTCTGACAGGGTGGAAATTACGTTTGACATGCCCTTGGCTGAAATCGTGTTCGACTTTTACGACAGATTGAAAAGCATTTCCCGCGGATATGCCAGCTTTGACTACCATCCTTTGGGTTGGCAAGAAAGCAAATTGGTAAAAATGGATATTCTGCTCAACAACAAACCCGTGGATGCTTTGAGTGCCATTATTCACCGCGATAATGCATTTGATTTGGGTAAAAAAATATGTAAAAAACTGAAGGATTTAATTCCCAAACAACAGTTTGAAATTGCCATTCAAGCAGCAATTGGAGCCAAAGTTATTGCACGTGAAAATATTTCTGCCATGCGCAAAGATGTAACCGCCAAATGTTATGGTGGTGATATCTCCAGGAAACGCAAACTGCTAGAAAAACAAAAAGCAGGTAAAAAACGGATGAAACAGGTGGGCAATGTGGAAATACCACAAAGTGCCTTTATGGCTGTTTTGAAGTTAAACGATTAACAAGCAACAATTTGTTTTAAGAGATGTCTAACATAACATGAAGACATCAATTATATACGGCCTGTTGTTTTGCACCCTAATGGTGGCGGCCTGCAAAAAAGAAAGTAAAAGTACAACGGAAAATATTGAAGCCAAAATTGTTTGTGGCGATTGCACTTATGTTTTACAAAACGGTTCTAAACCACTGGTAAACAACAAAGGCCAAGGTAGGTATAACGAAACCATCAATATTCAGGCTAAAAAAGGCGATACCATACTGTTTTTTGGATACAACTACAGCCTCAATGAAAATATGGATGGCTATTTATATAAAGACAAAGTAGAACTGAAACATGGAATTACCCATTGCGGTGGCAATCCAAGTTTCTTCATGCAATATATAATTCCTTAAATTTTTTAGCTTGATTTTTTGAAAATCAACGGGCAATTGTTATAATTGTTGCCAACTTATTGTTATTTAAATTGTCAGATTCTGAATTGTATTATCAAATGGCTTTAACCCTTGTTCCGGGCGTAGGACCAATTATGGGCAAGCATCTTATTGGTTACTGCGGTAGTGCCGAGGCCGTATTTTATGAGAAAAAAAGCCGATTGTCAAAAATTCCCAATGTGGGTTTAAACAGCGCGGCCAACATTTATCAATTCAAAGATTTTGATTTTGTGGATCGGGAATTAGAGTTTATTGATAGCAATCACATTAGGGCCATACATTACACCTCTGAAGAATATCCCTTAAGGCTAAAACAGGAGTTGGATTCTCCTCTGGTTTTGTTCATAAAGGGCAGTACCAACCTCAACCACCACAGGATGTTGGCTATAGTGGGTACAAGAAAAAATACACAAGCAGGGGCTGCCGCTACCAAGAAATTGGTTGAAGGCTTAAGGTCGTACGATGTTAATATTATTAGTGGCCTTGCCTATGGCATAGATATAGCGGCGCATAAAGCTTGTATTGAAAATGACATTCCCACAATTGCAGTGGTGGCCCATGGCTTGGATGTGATATATCCGGGGCAGCATAAAGGACATGCCAAAAAAATGATAGAGCATGGAGGCTGCATTGTTACTGAGCATTTTTCCGGTACAGCCTTAAACCCCGATTTATTTCCAAGGCGCAACCGCATTGTTGCTGCACTGTGCGACGGCATTGTTGTGGTTGAAAGCCTCAAGCGTGGCGGTAGCATGATCACTGCAGATATTGCCTCGGGCTATAATCGAGATGTATTTGCTATTCCCGGCAGGCCATCCGACCCCATGAGTGAAGGGTGCAATTATTTGATAAAAAGCTTAAAAGCCCAAATGTGCGAAACCGCTGAGGACATTGCCCAATCCATGAACTGGGATATTGAAATTCCCGATAATCCCAAAATACAAAATCAGGCAGTATTGTTTGCTGAATTCACGGAAGAGGAAAAAATGGTGGCAGATAGCTTATTCAATGGTGAACGAACTTATGACGACCTGTTCATTAGCACCCAAATTCCGGTAAACAAATTGAGTTACCTGCTATTGGATTTAGAAATGCGGGGAATTGTAAGAAGTATGCCTGGGAAAAAATATGCGCTAACCCGCTAAATTATTTTTTCTTTGGTCCTTTTGCGTTGCCGTTCTTTTGGTTCTGTTGGGCTTGTTTCATTGCCATTTCCAAACGACC